>DASYPO010000267.1:0-48019 GCA_036006545.1 Bryobacteraceae bacterium | reverse complement strand
TTCGTGTTCGAGAATACGATGGCGAATGGAATCGAACTGTGGCTGTGCGATGCGGCCTCCGGCAAGACGCGCAAGCTCGAAGGCATAAAAGTAAATGCAGTGCTCGGCGATCCAGTGGATTGGATGACCGATGGAAAGACGCTGCTGGTGAAAGCGATTCCAACAGGACGCACCGCGGCTCCCGCAGAGCCGACGGTTCCTCGCGGTCCGGCCGTACAGGAGAGCGCCGGTAAGGCGGGACCGGTACCGACCTATGAGGACATGCTCCAGAATCCGCACGATGAGGATCTGTTCGAGTACTACGCCACGTCGCAACTGCTGCGCGTGGATGTAGCGACCGGGAAATCGACCGCGCTCGGCAAGCCGGGAGTTTTGGAAGGCGTGACACCGTCGCCTGACGGCAAAGATATTCTCGTCACGCGGATTCACAGGCCATTTTCGTATCTGCATCCGGCGCGTGAATTCCCGACCGAAGTCGAAGTTTGGGATCAGACCGGCGCAGTGGCTTACAAAGTCGCGAGCCTGCCGTTAGCGGAGCGCGTTCCGCTGGGCGGTGTACGGACGGGGCCGAGGCAGTATCGCTGGATGCCGACCGAAGGCGCGACCTTGATGTGGGTGGAAGCGATGGACGGCGGGAATCCGAAAGAGAAAGTGCCGAATCGCGATCGCATCCTAACCATGGCGGCCCCGTTCAAGGGCGAGCCGGTCGAACTGTTCAAGACCGAGCAGCGCTTCGCTGGGATTCAGTTCGCGAAAACCTGGGCGCTGGTGGAGGACACCAATCGCGACACGCGCGTCGTGCGCACGTTCCAATTGGATCTGACCAAGCCCGGCGCGCCAGCGAAAATGATCTGGAGCCGCAACCAGCAGGATCGTTACAACGATCAGGGGCGGCCGGTGGAGCAAGCGACCGGTACCGGGCAGCGGCTGATTTCGCAAAGCAACGGCTCTATTTTACTGACGGGATTGGGTGCATCGCCCAAGGGCGATCTTCCGTTCCTTCGGCGGTTCAACCTGGAAACCAAGCAAACTGATGAATTGTTCCGCAGCTCGGAGACGAGTTATGAATCGATCGTCGCGGTGCTGGACGATCAGGGGGGGAAGTTCATCACCCGCCGCGAGAGTTCGACGGAACCGCCGAATTACTATCTGCATAACGGCAAAGCGGAGACGGCGCTTACGAGTTTCAAGGATCCTGCGCCGCAGCTTCGTCGCATCAAGAAGCAACTGGTAACTTACAAGCGCGCGGACGGCGTGCCCCTTTCGTTCACGTTGTTACTACCGCCGGATTACAAGGAAGGCACGCGGCTGCCGACCGTGGTGTGGGCGGATCCGCGCGAGTATAACGATGCGGACACGGCGGGGCAGATCAGCGGATCACTACAGCGCTTCACCACGATCACCGGTCCATCGCACCTGTTTTTCCTGTTGCATGGATACGCAATTCTGGACGATGCCGCGATGCCGGTGGTCGGGACCCCGGAGACGGTGAACAATACTTATCTCGAACAGGTGGTCGCGGACGCGAAGGCGGCGATCGACAAAGCGGTCGAGATGGGCGTTACGGATCGCGATCGCGTGGGCGTGGGCGGACACAGTTACGGCGGGTTCATGACGGCGAATCTGCTGGCACATTCGCGGTTGTTCCGCGCGGGGATCGCGCGCAGCGGCGCGTATAACCGGTCGCTGACGCCGTTCGGATTCCAAAGCGAGCGGCGCAGTTTCTGGGAAGCGCAGGACGTGTACCTTAAGATGTCGCCATTTCTCCACGCGGATAAAATTAAGGATCCGATCTTGTTCATCCACGGCCAAGCGGACGACAATACCGGAACATTCCCCATTCAAAGCGAGCGTATGTATGCCGCGGTTCGGGGCAACGGAGCGGTCGCGCGGCTGGTGATGCTGCCGGATGAAGCGCATGGGTATCGCGCGAAAGAGACCATCGAGCACGTGTTGTGGGAGCAGTTGAACTGGTTCGACAAGTACGTGAAGAACGCCCCGTCGGGCGGAGCGCGGGTTAATTAACGGCTGGGTCACGGGACCAGCGCGGGCGAGGGCGCCCGCTCCCCAAGACCCTCCCGCAGTAAATGATGCTCAGAGTAGCGATGATCGTCGTGCTTACGACGGCGTCGGCGGCCGCGCAGTCGAAGCCGCTGGACCCGCTGTTCGGCCTGCGCGACAAAGCTGAGAAATCCGCTGCGGCATGGCAGACGCTGGCGGACGGCTTGGATGCCAAAACCAGCCGCATGCTGCCGTGCGATCCCAAGCTGAAAGCCGCCGTCGAAGAAGTCAGCCGGGCGTCTGAAGCGCGCATGACGGCGCTGATCGAGTATCTCCGCGAAGCGAGCGTGCGGGCACGGCAGGAATCAGAAGCGGCAGGGAAAAGCCTGTCGGAAGTAGACGCATTGAGCGCACAGATTGGCGCGGAGACCACCGACGCGAACCAGTTTCGTTCCGGCCTGGACGCGCAGATGTCCATACTGGCGGAAGGCGCCAAGCGCAGGGCCAGCCTGGTCGAGCCGTGGAGAGAGCTACAGGAGATTTCGAAAAATGCGGCGGGACTGGCAGGTATCGGCGCGCAACAGGATGCGTTACGCGCGGCCTTGAACGAGCGTGTGACCGCGGCGCAGGCACGTCAGACTGCGTTGCAAGTTGAACTGAACGCGGCCACCACGGAAGCCGCCCGGTGGAGCACCTACTACGCGGCTCGTTTGTCGCGCACACAACTCGAGTGCAACCTGACGCGAGGCGTGACCGCTCCGCCGCCTGCCACAAAGAAAACTCCGCCGAGGAAAAAGGGATGAGGCTCGGTGTCGTGCTGTTCTCGCTTGCGTTGCTGAGCGGCATCGCCAGCGCGCAACCCAGCCGCGACGGATATCGAACCGCCTATCGGAACTGGAAGCAGGCGGATCCAAACCTGGAGCGCGACGCTGTGGCGGGTGGTGCGTCGATCGCCACTCGAGCGGACGCCATGGCAGCCGGCGCGTTGAGTTTCGTCGAAGCGCACCGCGATTTTCTGACGGCGTGGGGCGACGAGCTGGCCCAAAAGGCGCTGAGCCTGGAGGATGTGACTGCGGTGGGCGGGGTCGAATCATCCAAGGCTGTCGTCAAGACCGGCCTGGAGGTAGTCGCGGCGCAAACCACCTCCGTCGGACGCATGATCGATACTTTCGCGGGAGATTCCGATCCGGGCATGCAGCAGTTGCGACAGGCGCTCGAGGCCGAGCGGGCTGCGCTGGCCGCACTGACCCAGGCGATCGGTGCGCGGCAGAAAGCGGTAAGCAGCGCAGCGACGTCGGCGGCGGCACTCGAAGCGGCGCGCGCAAAGGCCGCTGAACCGTACCGGAAAATCGCAACCGCGGTGCAGGAGTCGGCGGCGGCGACCGAGAAGCAATCGGTTGCATTGGCGGCGTACTACAAAAAACTGACGGAGGCGGCGACGCGGACCGGTCCTGCGAGCGTCTCTTCTTCCGCGCCGGGACCCACCGAGAATTCCTCTAGTCCGATCACGGCTCCTGGTCCAACGCGTCCCGTGGATCGCGATCCAGTGCGTCCTTCGGACAGCCCGCGCACGCCCTCGATCACGCCGGTGCCGATGGTGCGCTATACCGGCGCGTGGATTTTTCCGGCCGGTGGCGCGTTTGTGGGACCGCAACCCGAGTTTCTGGACCTGGTGGTGCACGAAACCAACGGGCAGTGCACTGGAACTTTGTTCGCGCGCTTCAAGCTGCCCGCAGGATCGACCGGCGATCCGGTTCTGCGCTTCGATTTCTCGGGCGAGTTCAAGAGCACCATGCGGCAAACGTTTACACTGCTGACCAGCGACGGCGCGAACGGGACCATCGAGCTGATCCCGGGGTCGGCGTTCAATCTGCTCGAAGTGAATTTCACTACGGACCCGCGGCCGGGAAAGGTCCGCCAGGCGAACGTGGTGCTGGTGAAGAAGTAGCGGACAGGGGACAGCGGACAGGGGACAGCGGAAAGAAGTAAGGAGCAAGGAGCCGCCGCCGTGGAAATGATGAGCGACGAGGAATTCGAGCGCCACGCACTCGGAGTCCTCTCGCGCGAACTGGGGGTGGACGGCCTGGCCAGATTTCTGCGAATCTATCGATCCGGGAACGGCGACTATACCCGCGACCGCCATCGCTGGCTCGACGGTGCGACGGTGCCGGAGATCATGAGGGAAATCGAGCGCCGTCCGCCGAACGTCTAGCCGATTACGCGCCTATAATGGTGTGTGTCGCAAGCGGCCCAGTCCTTCATCGAAAAAAACAAAGAACGTTTTCTCGAAGAGTTGTTTTCCTTCCTCCGCATCCCCAGCGTCAGCACCGATCCCGACCATAAGGCGGACGTGGCGCGGGCGGCGCAATTCGTCGCCGATAGCCTGAAAACAGCCGGCCTTGAGAATATCGAGGTCATCCCCACCGCGAAGCATCCGCTGGTCTATGCGGATTGGATGCATGCGCCCGGCAAGCCGACCGTGCTGTGCTACGGCCATTACGATGTCCAGCCGCCGGATCCCCTGTCGGAGTGGAAGTCGCCGCCTTTCGAGCCGACGCTGCGCGACGGAAATATTTACGCGCGGGGATCGGCTGACGACAAGGGTCAGATGTACATGCACGTCAAGGCGGTCGAGACGCTCCTCGCGACCAGCGGCAAGCTGCCAGTCAACGTGAAGTTTTTGATCGAAGGCGAAGAAGAGGTCGGCGGAGAATCGGTGGCGAAGTATGTCGCCGACAATCCCGCCAAGCTCAAGGCGGACGTCGCGCTGGTGTCGGACACGGAGTTGTATGCCGAAGGAATTCCGACCTTGTGCGTGGGATTGCGCGGCTTGGTGTACACCGAAATCGAAGCGCGCGGACCGTCGCGCGATCTGCATTCGGGGATGTACGGCGGCGCGGCGCCCAACGCGGTGTTCGGATTGGTGGAGCTGCTCGCCAAGCTGAAGAACGCCGACGGCGAAATTCAGATCCCGGGAATCTACGACGAAGTGGAACCCCCGTCAACGGCGGAGAAGCATAGCTGGAGCATGCTGCCTTTCGACGAAGCTGAGTTTCTTCGCGACGAAGTCGGATCGACGCAGTTGACCGGCGAGCCGGTGTTCACGGTGCTGGAGCGCGTATGGGCGCGGCCGACCCTCGAGGTCCACGGGATCGCGGGCGGATTCACTGGAGCCGGCGCGAAGACGGTGATTCCCGCCAAGGCCACCGCGAAAGTGAGCATTCGACTGGTGCCCAAGCAGGATCCCCAGAAGGTGATCGCCGCTTATAAGAAGTTCGTTGCGGAAGCGACGCCTGCGGGAATCCAAACCGAAGTGCGGGTGTTGAGCGCGGGACCGGCGATCAGCGTGAATCCGGATCATCCGGCGATCGCGGTAGCGGCCAAAGCCTTCGAAGACATCCTGGGGCGCGAGACGGTTTTCGTGCGCAGCGGCGGGTCCATTCCGATTGTGGGCGACTTCGCTAAACACCTGAAAATCCCCACTATACTCATGGGATTCGGGCTTCCTGACGATGGATTGCACTCGCCCAACGAAAAGTACAAGCTGGCGAATTATTACGCGGGGATCATGACGATTGCCCACTTCTTTGAACAATACGGGAAGTGAAGTAGTGGACTCGGACCCGCCACGCGCGGCGACGAGTCAAAGCGAGAGCGTGGTCCGCTCCGCGGGAATCGTATCGCTGGCGGTACTGATGAGCCGGGTCACCGGCTTGGTGCGCGAAAGCGTCATGGCGCGGCTATTCGGCGCGGGGCTTCAATATGACGCGTTCATGCTGGGCTTCCGCATCCCCAATCTGACGCGCGATCTGTTCGCCGAGGGAGCGCTCTCCAGCGCTTTCGTCCCGGTATTTACCGAAACCCTGACGACTCGCGGCCGCGAGGAAGCCGCGCGGCTGGCGAATCGAGTGGCCAGCGCGTTGATCCTGATCGTGGGCGCGCTATGCGCGGCGGGCGCGATCTTCGCCCCGCAACTGGTACGCTTGCTGGCTCCCGGTTTTGCCGCAGTGCCCGGAAAATTCGAGCTGGCCGTCACCATGACGCGCATCATGTTCCCGTTCCTGTTGCTGGTAGCTCTGGCAGCGCAGGCGATGGGCGTACTGAACGCGTGCAACCGATTTGGCGTGCCGGCCATGGCGTCGACCTTCTTCAACATCGGCTCGGTAGTGTTCGGAATGACGCTGGGAATCTGGCTGGGGCCGTCGCTGCATCTTTCGCGGATCGAGGGAATGGCGATCGGCGTAGTGCTGGGCGGCGCGCTGCAACTGGTCTGGCAGCTTCCGGCATTGCGCCGCGAAGGCTTTGGATTTCGCCCGTCGTTTGAATGGTCGGATCCAAGCCTGGTACGGATTTTCCGCATGATGGTTCCGGCCATCCTGGGCAGCGCAGCGGTGCAGATCAACGTGATGGTCAACACCAATTTCGCCTCGACTCTGTCGGATCCGAATCGCGGGCTGGACGGGCCAGTGAGCTGGCTGGGCTACGCGTTCCGCTTCATGCAGCTTCCGCTGGGATTGTTCGGGGTAGCGATCGCCTCGGCCACGCTTCCCTCCATTTCTCGCAGCGCAGTGGCGGGCGATATGGACGAGTTTCGGCGAACGCTATCGAAATCGCTAGGGATGGTGTTTCTGCTCACGGTGCCGTCGTCGGTCGGACTGGTTGTGCTGGGAAAATCGATCATCGGAGCGATTTACCAGGGCGGAAAATTCGAGCTGTACGATACCCAACAGACCGCGGTCGCGCTGTCCTGCTACGCCGTCGGGCTGGCCGGATATGCGGCGCTCAAAGTAATCGGTCCGGCATTTTACGCGTTGGGAGATTCAAGCACCCCCATGGTAGTGAGCCTGCTTTCGATCGGCATCAATTACTTCACGGCGGTGGCGATGCTTCGCGTGGCGGGGATGGGGCACGCGGGCCTCGCGCTCTCGACTTCGGCTGTCGCATTATTCGGATTTGCGGTGTTGTTCCTGCTGCTGCGTAATCGGATCGGAGGCGTGTACGGCCGCGATTTGGCGCGCGGCATCGGAAAGGTGTTGTTGGCATCGGCGGTGATGGCCGCCGCGGTAGCGTTTTCGACCGCACGGGTTTCAGCGGCGCTGGGAGTTTCGCAAGCAGCGCGGCTGGCCGACCTGGCGATTTCGATGCCAATCGGGCTGGTAGTTTTCTACGGGATGTGCCGATTACTGCGCATGAGCGAGCTGGACCAGGCGATTCAGGCAGTGGTCCGGCCCATCCGGAGGAGGCTGGTGCGATGAAGCAAGCCACCATTAGACAGATCGCCTTGAAACGGGCGGTGGCGGTAGCGTTGATCTTTGCCGGCGCGGCGGTGTGCGCCGACACCAAGAGGGCGCAGCGCGAGCACGAGCAGGGACTGCGCTACGCCGAGGCGCGCATGTGGAAAGAGGCCGAGGAAGCCTTCACCGCGGCAATTAGTGCTGCTCCCAACCCGGCTTCTTACGTGCATCGCGCCAAGACGCGGATCGCGGGCGGGATGAACCTGCAGGCCATCGAGGATCTGTCGGAAGCCATCAAGCTGAATCCGCAGGAGGCGGAGGCATGGCGTTTGCGCGGCGAGACCCACTTAAAGGTCGGTGAACCTCGCAAAGCGGTGAACGATCTGACGCGCTCGATCGACCTGGGACTGGCGACCTCGCCGGTGTACAGCGCACGCGGCGGTGCCTACGAAGCATTGGGCCAGCACCAGCTCGCGGTGGACGATTACACCGTCGCGATCCGCCTGCGGCTGGACGACGCGGAAGCGTGGAAGGGTCGCGGACTGGCTTTCTCGGGCCTGGGGAAATATCGCGACGCGATCGACGACTTCGATCAGGCCACGCGCCTGCAACCGGATTCAGCCAGCGCGTTCGTCGAGCGCGGATACGCTTACGGCAAGCTGGGCGACTTCCCGCGCGCCATCGACGATTTCGATCGCGTGCTCCGCATGGATCCCAAGAGCGTGAAAGCCTATACGCTGCGCGCGGCCGCCTTGGCGCGCACGCGGGAATACGCCAGATCGCTGGCCGATTTCGATGCGGCCATCAAGCTGACGCCGGGCGATTTCACGTTGTACCTGGCGCGCTCGACGGTGCACAGCGTCAAGGGCGATTATGTGAAAGCTTTGGACGATCGTAACGAAGCCATTCGGCTCAAGCCGGATTGGCCCGAAGCGTATATAGCGCGCGGCGGCACCTTTCATCAGTTGGGAATGCATGAGCAGGGCCTGGCGGATCGGACCGAGGCAATTCGGCTCGCACCGGACCTGCCGGAGGCATGGGTCGCGCGCGGCAACGCGTACTACCTCCTGGGCGACTACAAACGCGCCATGGACGATCTGACCGAAGCGGTGCGGCTGCGCCCGAATTACGAAGAAGCGAGCGCGCTGCTCGCCAAGGCGCAAAAGGAATTTACGCAGCAGACGTCGGGGCAGAACGTGGTGCCACCGCGCGCCCCCGCGGGTCCCGCGATGCGGTTGCCGGAGACGTCGCGCGGCGATGCTGCGCCGGTCGAAACATCTGCGCCGGTGGCGACGCCACCGCCGACCCCCGCTCCCGCACCCGAAGAAAAAGCGCTGGCGGCGGAGCCTAAATCAGCGCCCGTGAAGAAGGCGAAGGAACCTAAGCCGGTGGTGCGTGAGACACCGGTGGTAGCAACCGTGCCGCCGGTCGCGACCACGACAGGAACGGCGGAACAGCACCACCAGCGGGGTCGCGACCTGATTCAGCAGAAGAAGTATCGCGAGGCGATCGAGGAATTGAGCGAGGCGCTTCGCCAGCAGCCGGATTTAGCGCTGGCGTACAACGCGCGGGGCTATGCGTATTCGTTGTTGCGCGATTTTCCACACGCGATCGCGGATTACGATGCGGCGATTCGCATCAATCCGAAGTACGTCAATGCGTATCAGAATCGTCGCGCCGCACGGTCGTCGTCGGGCGATAAAGCCGGTGCGGCGGCGGATGCGGAGAAGCTGAGGGAGTTGGGGAAGTAGTATTTGATTCCGCGGCTAAAGCCGCGGCTGCGGGCTGAAGCCCGCGCCACAACTCACACGTCCAGCAGCGACGCGAGCTGCGCGGCGGGGGTGCGTAGGCCGACGTAAAACACGCCGAACAGCGCATACACTGCGCTGACTTCGTCGAAGCGCATTTCGTAAATCAGTTTTTTGAACACCAGCGGATCCTCTGAGAAAAGGTCGACGCCCCATTCCCAATCGTCGAAGCCGATAGAGCCGGTGATGATTTGCCGCACCGAGCCTGCGTAGCGCCGTCCGATCGCGCCGTGATCCTGCATCTGCCGCGCGCGCTCGGCCAAAGGAACCTGGTACCAGTTCTTGTGCTCGCCGCGACGTCGATCCATCGGATAAAAACAGATGTACTTATGCGCCGGCATTTCGGGAAAGAGGCGCGGATGCATGGCTTGGCGCTGGCGCGCGAGCGTTTCCTCGATCTCTTTGTTCCAGGCTTCGGTGTGCGGCTCAATGCCGCGCTCGGCGAGCGCTGTGTAGACCTTGCCCGTCGATTCGTACAGCCCCAGTTCGACCACCGATAGATACGAAGTGGTCTGTTCCAGAAAATCCCACAGTCTTAGGCGGGTCAGCGAGCGCTCCGCGGCAGCCAGTTCGTCGAAACCCTTGCGAAAATGCACCAGCATTAGATCGCCCTTGTGGCCCAGTAGCGAAAACAACGCGCTTCCCTGCCCTTCGAGCGCCTGGATCGCGCTCCCTGCTTCCCGAAGCATCGCAGCCCGATCCTCCGCCGATCGCGCGCGCCACTCCGGCCAGCGTACGCGCAGCATCTGATGCAGCACGCTTGCGCCTTCGATGGTCAACGGCATGGCGGGGATTTTGTCGATTGCGTCCATATCGTCAAGAATCGCGCGCGGCGCGTGCTAAAATCAAGGCTCGATGCACCCAGATACTCATCTGGTGATCCAGCTTCAAAATCTCGATCAACGGATAGCAGCAGTAGAAAAGGAAATCGCGGCCCTTCCAAAGCATGTCGCGGCGATCGAGAAGACGCTCGAATCGCACATTCGCAAGTTGGAGGCGGATCGCGCCGCGCTGGCTGCGAATCAGAAAGATCGCAAGCGGCTCGAAGGCGAAATCCAGCTCCACGAGCAGAAAGTTTCCAAGCTGCGCGATCAGATGCTGGGCGCTAAAACCAACGAACAGTACCGCGCCTTCCAGCACGAGATCGAATACGCCCAGAAGGAAGTTCGCAAGGCCGAGGATCGGATTCTGGAGTTGATGGGGGAATCGGAACCGCTGGAGATTAATGTAAAGCAGGCGGAGGCGGCTCTCAAAGAAGAGAAGCAGACCGTAGAGGCGGAGAAAAACAAGGCCCGCGAGCGGACCGCCGCCGATCAGGCCGAGCTTGCGGAATTGCGCAAAACTCGCGCCGAAACGACGGCGAAACTGCCGCCCGAGACGGTCCGGGGTTACGATCGCATCCGCAAAAAATGGGGCAGCGTGGTGATCGCCGAGGTGATCGATTCGCGCTGCTCGGCATGCCAAATCGTGCTGCGCCCGCAACACATGCAGGACCTGAAAAAGGGTGGTGTCCTGATGACCTGCGAGAGCTGCGGACGGTATCTGTTCTACAACCCGAAGGTTAGCTTCGAAGACGCGGCGGCGATGCCGTAGCGCACCCCCACGATTCATTATTATTTCGCCTTCACAATTCAAATGAGCTAGAACGCGGCCCCTCCCGACCGCGTCTCAAGAGTGTAAGGAAAGTAGAGGTACTTCCGTTATGCTCCCAAGACTCGCACCGAACGCGTTCATGGTTGGCACGCTGGTTACGGCCATGCTGCCCGCAGCCGCCTGGGCCCAGAATCGCGACCGGAATTCCGGCAGCGGCCGCACTCGTGCTTCCGAAGGGTCGACACGGAGTTATTCCAGTGGAAACCGTAGCTCCGCACAGTCAGGCGTTTCGAGCAACCGAGGTTCTTCGCAGACCCGCAGTTTTGTGAGCCCTGGAGGTTCCAGCCGGGTGCGGGAATCGGCGCGAGTACCGAGCTATTCGGGCGGATCCAGCTATTCCGGTAGATCCAACTACTCGGGTGGCTTGAGCAGTTCGCGCAGCTACTCGGGTGGCTTGAGCAGCTCGCGTAACTACAGCGGTTCGCGCGGCTACGTCGGCGGATCGAACTATTCGCGCGGGTCGAACTACTACTCCCGCGGTTATGTTGCTCCGCGTTCCTACGTGCGCCCCTACTATAGCGGCCGCGGATATTACGGCGGTGGATATTACCGCGGTGGCGTGTACTTCTCCTACGGCCCAAGCTACTACGGTTACTACGATCCCGGCTACGTATACGATCCGGGTTATGCGTACGATCCCGGCTACTACGATCAAGGTTCATCTTATGGACCGCCTCCGGCAGCCTATGGACAGCCTCCGGCAACCCAGGAATGCGGCGGCTCCTATGATCGGAACGGCAACTGGGTCCCCGATCCGAATTGCTATGCGGACCAGCAGCAGCAGTATCCGCAGCAGCAATATCCGCAATCGCAACAACAGCAGTATCCGCAGCAGGCGTATCCGCCGCAGCAGCAGGGGAACTACAATCCCAACCAGCAGCCGTATCCGCAGCAGCAGCCGCAGCAGTATTATGATCCGCGGCAGCGACCGAACAATCAGTAACCTGCCGATGGTAGGTGAATGCGGCACACGGTCTGGATCCTGATCGTCCTGGCCGGAACCGGCAGCGGACAATGGCGGCGCTTTGGCGACGAGCAACGCTCGATCGTCTCAGCGCCGCTTTCGCGTGAGATGCTCGTCGCGCACAACGAAGTGCGGTCGCAGATCGGGGTCACTCCCTTGTCTTGGTCGGAAAAGCTCGCCGCACTTTCCCAGGAGTGGGCCGACTTGCTGGTGGCGCGCCAGCAATTCGTCCATCGACCCAAGTCAAAGTACGGCGAGAATCTGTTCGAGATTTCCGGCGCAAACGCATCCGCTGGGCAGGTGGTGAAGGCTTGGGCCTCCGAATCGAAGAACTACGATCACCCCGCCAACTCATGTCGAAGCGTGTGCGGACACTACACGCAAATCGTCTGGCGTGACACCAAGGAAGTGGGCTGCGCGGTGGCGCGAGGCGCCGGGCGCGAGGTCTGGGTCTGCAATTATTCCCCGCCAGGCAACTGGATCGGCAAGCGACCCTATTGATCGATTCGCGACCCCGAACCGGCCGATTTCCTGATCAGGAAAACGACGCGTTCGAGGACTTGACCGTCGGCATAGGTTCGGTCGCGCCGCCCGATATTGACCGCGCCGATTTTCGCAAGGGCTTTTTGCGACCTGAGATTCGTCGGACCCACCATGAAAACCACGTTGTCCACAAACTGAAACGCGTGGTCCAGCATGAGCCGTTTCATCTCCCCGTTGTACCTTCCGCCCCAGTGCGAACGAGCAAGAAAACTCCAGCCGATCTCGATTTCACTCTCGGCGGCATCGTAGCCGAAGTATCGCGACGAGCCGATGATTTTCTGCGTCTTGCGGTCGATTGCCGCAAACGCGCCGCCGCATTCCAGCGCCTCTCGAAAAAACTCCCGAAAAACACGCTCTTGATAGCGATCGCTGGACGGATGCTGCTCCCAGATCAGCGGGTCGGAGGCGACGGCGAATAGCGCGGACCAATCCTCAGATTGGAGTGGGCGAAGTTCGAGCAGCTCGCCGAAAAGGTGAGGTTGTAGTTCAAAACTTCTCACGGGGATTGAGATGGCTTCTAGCCTGGCGTCGGAAAAGTCTTCGAGATGTGGTCGTGCCAGGTTAGGTTTTCCTCGTCGACCAGTGCCCATACCAGACCCAGACCCGCCGAAAGCAGGCTGAGCAGGCTGGACATTTGGCGCAGTGCGCGCTGGTCGCGCGTGGGCGGCCGACCGTCAAAATCCACGACGCGCAGTCCGGCGAAGCGTAAGCCCGGCGAATCGCCGTTGCCCAGGCACCACAGCAATCGGTACAGCACCAGCAGTCCGACGCCAACGCCGGCAAAATACGGTAGATTCTGACGACTGAAGGCGGCCGAGCCTCCCCCCACCAGAAAAATTCCGAAGCACACCGCTAGCGCGAGCAGGACCATACTCGCGTCTACCGCGGCGGCGATCATGCGGTGTGTCGGTAGCGCAACGGGAGCGTCGCAGGAGATGACCGCTTCCACCTGCGTATCCAGCGGGGATGCGACTTCGAAATCCAGACGCTGCTGCGAATCCCGATGCGATTCGGAAGTCCGGCGCGGGTTCGTGCGCGGAGTGGCCGAGCGCGGCGCCCGGCGAGGAGGAGCATCGCGCTGCAACTCGCGAGACGAAGCGAGCGTGGGGATCGGAATGACTTTGGGCCCCTGCGCGTCGCGGAATAGTGACGGCTGATAGTTCGTTTCCGGCGCCGACACTACGGCATTTGTGCTGGCCGGATTTCCGCCTTGAAGGGTTTCGAAAGCTGGCGCCGCAGCGGTCGTGAGCGGATAAGTATCCAACTCGGGACGGGACGAGGCGGGTGGCACGCGGCGTCCGCAGCGAACGCAACGTACCTCTTCCTCGTCGTTCCAGGCTTTACAATATCGGCACTGCATTCGCTGGCAGAATAGATCCCAACAGTTGACTAAGGGCGGGACGCCTTGCTACCGTTCCTGATTGAGGCCGCCGTTTCCACTTACCGGCACGAGTCACAGTCCCGGCAACGCCCTTACTCCAATCCTAAGTAACATATTCGGTGGAATTTGTCACGTACTTTGTTGCGCGCGTAACGCAGCGCTTCTCCTGCCGGCACTGAGTTTAAGCGCTCAAATCTACCGCCCTCCTTTACCTCCGCCGCCGCCTACTGCGCAGCCTGCTCCCAATCCGAACGTCCGGACAGCCGCTCCGCGGCCCGGTGCACCGAGCCCCACCGAGATCAAGATAACCTCGGGCGGTCCCCAAGAAACGCTCGGCTCGGTGATGCACTTGCGCAAAAACGTCGTGATCGAAACCACCGAAATGATCCTCAAGGCGGACGAAATCGACTATAACGACGTGACCCACGACGCCGAAGCCCGCGGCCACGTCCACTTCGAACATTTCACGCGCGGCGAAAAACTGGATTGCGACCGCGCCGAATACAACACCGAAGAAGAGACCGGAAAGTTCTATAACGTTTCAGGTTCCGCGCCTGTTCGCGTCGAAGCGCGGCCCGGACTGCTCACTACCAAGAATCCGTTTTATTTCGAGGCCGAATGGGCCGAGCGAATCAAGGATCGCTACATCTTGCACAACGGTTTCCTAACCGATTGCCTGATTCCACATCCCTGGTGGACGCTGAAGGGTCCGGTGTTCGAACTGGTGCCAGGCGATCACGCCGTCGCTCGCCGCTCGATTTTCTACCTGCGCAGCCTGCCATTATTTTACGCACCCGTCTTCTATAAATCCCTTAAAAAGGAACCACGTAAGAGTGGATTCCTCATCCCCAACGCGGGGCGCAGCTCATTGCGCGGAACCATGCTCGGCGCCGGATATTATTGGGCGATCAACCGCAGTTACGACGCCACCTATCGCGCGCAGTATTTCTCGAACGTCGGATTCGCGCATCACCTGGATTTGCGCGGCAAAGTGAATCAGGGGACCGATTTCGACCTGATCCTCTACGGCGTGAATGATCACAGCAACGTTCCCAGCATTTCGACTGGCGGCGTGCAGATCCAGGCGCTCGGAAAGTCCGATCTGGGCCACGGGTGGGAAGCGCGCGGCGAGCTAAACTATCTCAGCTCTTTCCAATTCCGCCAATCCTTCACGGAATCCTTTCATGAGGCGATCAACGCCGAAACCCATTCGGTCGGCTATATCACCAAACACTGGTCCGATTTTGGACTGTACTTCGTCGCCCAGCGCAATGTGAATTTCCAAAGCACCGCGCCCGGCGACGCGATCGTCACCCGTAAGCTGCCCGAAGTGGAGTTCAGCCAGCGCGAGCATCAGGTCAAGGACTGGCCGGTATGGTTTTCGATGAACGCCAGCGCGGGCTTGGAACGCCGCACGCAACCGCTGTTTCAGACCCGCCAGTTTGTCGAGCGACTCGACGCCGCGCCGCATGTGACCACTGCCTTCCGCTGGAAGGATATCGAACTGATCCCCAGCTTCGGCGTGCGCGAAACCTACTACGGTTCCAGCGTGAACGGTCGTGTGACCGGAAACAACCTGGTGCGCAGCTCGCGCGATGTTACCGTGGACCTGATCCTGCCGTCGCTCGCGCGCATTTTCGACGCACCGTCGTTCATGGGCGCCAAGGTGAAGCACGTGATCGAGCCGCGCGCCACGTATCGCTACGTGACCGGCATCCAGGATTTCAGCCGCGTAATCCGCTTCGATGAGACCGACATCCTCACCAACACGAACGAGGTCGAGTTTTCTCTGACCAATCGGCTGCTGGCAAAGGATAAAAACGGGAACGTGAGCGATCTGCTGAGCTGGCAGTTATGGTACAAGCGCTATTTCGATCCGACCTTCGGCGGTGCGGTGGTGCAATCGCCGAACAGCGTGCGCAACGTGATCGATAGCACCGTCGATATCACCGGCTACGCGTTCCTGACGCAGCCGCGTCGCGATTCGCCGGTGGTAAGCGCACTGCGCTACCAGTCGCGAGTGGGCGTCGAGTGGCGCACCGATTACGACGTGCAGCGGCACAGCTTCGTCAATAGCGGCCTGAGCGTGGACGGTCGCTTCTCGAATTACTTCCTGTCGCTGGGGCACAACTTTGTGCGCACCGACCAGGCGCTGGCGCCCACCGCCAACCAGTTTCGCGGGTTGATCGGCTACGGCAACGATCAGCGTCGCGGGTGGAACTACGCCTTCAGCGCGTTTTACGACTACCGCAAGGGCGACTTGCAGTATTCGCAGACGCAGGTGACCTATAACACCGATTGCTGCGGATTCAGCGTGCAGTATCGGCGCTTCGACTTGGGCCAGCGCAACGAGAACCAGTTCCGAGTCGCATTTGCCGTTTCGAACATTGGGACTTTCGGGACCCTCAAGCGGCAAGAGCGGATCTTCTAAGGTACGTAGGACCTCTCCGCAGCTTACTGCTAGGAATTCCCCTCCCCTTCGCCTCATCGCGAGCACAGCAAGTCTTTCTGCATCAACTACTTGAACTCGTACGACAACTGTAGGTCGTATGCCTACATATGTCTTCCTTCGGATTAATCCTAGGGCTTACCTACGCTTGCACTCGTTACTATCTAAGGTGTTACACTTATAGGGTGTTCCGCTTAGCTCGCTTAGCGTACGAGTACTAGGCTTCGTTTAGAAGTTTGGCAATGATAGAGGAACGATGACAAATTTTCGTAAGTTCATATACTCGTGTGCTACAATTTGCACGGGAATTGTTTTGGCGCTAGCAGTTAGCGCGATGCTCACTGGAAGCTTGCTTCCCACCTTCGCCCATGGCCCTGCCGGACCGCCCCCGGATGACGGGACTTTCCTGGCGCATGGCCCGGCTGGCCCGCCGCCTGACGACGGGACTGAGCTGGCTCATGGCCCTGCCGGTCCGCCGCCTGATGATGGAACGGAGTTGGCGCATGGCCCCGCTGGTCCGCCGCCTGACGACGGAACCGTGTTGGCGCATGGCCCGGCTGGTCCGCCGCCCGACGACGGAACTGTGTTGGCGCATGGTCCTGCAGGCCCCCCGCCTGACGACGGAACGTTCGTCGGTTAATCCTTTTCGCAGTCCCGGGCTTCAGTTGGGTTCGACTTAACGGGAGCTCGGGATGGAATTCCTCGCACGTACCTTCCAAGTTGTTCAACCCGCCCTTGAGTGCCTGCTCATCATTCTGCTTCTGAACCGAAGTCTGTTTCGGAAGTACCTCATGGTTTTCCTGTTCTGCATCCTCCTGCTGGTAACCAGCTTGGCCGAGGTGCTGGTGGTGCAGTGGATGACGTACGGGACGCGCAGCGACACGTATCGAAGACTGTACTGGACGGATGAGATGGTGACGGATACTTTTCTCTTCATCATGGTGGCGGTGATGATCTATCGCGCCACCGAAGGGACCCCCCTGCGCAAACTGGCGGAACGCCTGTTCTCGGGCGTGGTGACCGTCGCGCTTCTGCTGCCCTTCGTGCTGTTCGATAAATGGTTTTCCAATCACTGGTTCAACCGATCCAGCCAGTTGCTGAACTTCGGGGGTGCGATCCTGAACCTGCTGCTATGGACCGCCCTGCTGGGCATGCGGCGGCGCGACACCCAGCTTCTTACGGTTAGTGCCGGCCTGGGAGTCATCGTTACAGGATCAGCGGTTTTTTACGGCCTGCTCGCGACCTTCAATAAGGATCCGGAGGTCGCGGCGATGCTGAACCTGGGATACGTGCTCTCGCGCTGCGCCGGGCTCGCGATCTGGTGTTGGGCATTCTGGCGCATCCGCAAAGGGGATTCGGCGAATATGTCCACCCCACCGGTCCTCGAAACCCACGGCTGACTTCACCGCGATCCCAGCGCCTCCGCCGGATCGATCGAGGCGGAGCGCAACGCAGGTGACAGGCAGGCGATCACGGCGACGGCAATCAACACCACGGCAGCCAGCACGTATGCCCGAGGGTCAAGCGCCGTGACGCCGTACAGCAAGCCGGATAACAGCCGGCTCACCATCGCGGCAGCGATCAAGCCCACGGCCGCGCCCACCAGCACCAACCGCAAGCCGGATGACGTGACCAGACGCGCGATCTCCGCGGGCGTCGCACCCAGCGCCATGCGAATTCCGATCTCAGGCGTGCGCTGGATCACGGAGTATGAAAGCACGGCGTAAATGCCGATCGCCGCGAGCAGGAGCGCGCAGCCGGCCAGCAGCGCCAGAACCGCTCCGTTGAAGCGCGATCGGGCCAGAGCTGCGTCGACCAGTGCGTCCATGGTCGTGACGTTGCTGATCGGCTGGTTCTTGTCGATGGCGAATACTTCGCGGCGCACCGCCGCGACCAGCGCCCAGGGATCGCCCTGCGTCTTAATCACAAAATCCGTGCGATGTTGCGCGCGCTGTAGCAGCGGGATGTACAGATCCGGTCGCACCGATTCCCACTCGCGATAGCGTACGTCTTTCGCCACGCCGACCACCGTGAGCCAGGGAGCGCTCGGCGCGCTGCCCAGGCGCAGTCGCTTGCCGACTGCGTCGCCACTCGGCCAGAAGCGGCGCGCAGTTCCCTCGTTCACAATGACCACGCCGGTCGTCGAACTGTTGTCAGCGGCGGCGAAATCGCGGCCGGAGAGCAGCGGGATTCCCATGGTGCGGAAGTAACCGGTGCTGATAGCTTCATAATTTCCGTGAGGATTCGAGCGTTGCTGCTCCGGCGTCTGGCCCTCGATGGTGTAATCGCTATCCCAGCCGACCGTGCCCGAGAGCGGACGAATCAGAATCGCGCCGGCATCCTGTACACCGGGCAGCGCACGAATACGATCGAGAATTTCGCTATAGAATGCTCGCCGCGACGCCTGGTCGGGCTTCGAAAGCGTGACGCGAAATGTGAGAATTTTTTCCGGATTGAATCCCGGATCGAGCCCGGCGAGGTTCCCGAAACTCTCCAGCAGTAGCGCCGCGCCTACCAACAGAAATGTCGATAGCGCGACCTCACTCGCGATCAGTCCGTGGCGCAAGCCGGTGTGAGAACGACTGCCCAGCGACCGCGGGCCGGCCTGTTTGAGCGCTTCACTGATATCGTGCTTCGATGCGATAATTGCAGGCGCGAGACCGAACAGCAACACCGTCGCGAAGGTCAGGGCCATGCCAAACAGCAGTACCGGCAGATTCATGGTTACCGCACCGAGCCGCGGAACCTCAGCGGGAGCCAGCATCACCAGCGCCTTCACGCCCGCCATCGCGAGCAACAATCCGAGGCCCCCGGCTACCGTCGCAAGCATCACGGCTTCGGACAGCAGGAGGCGAATCAATCCTCCGCGATTTGCGCCCATCGCAGCTCGCACCGCGATCTCGCGGCGTCTTTCAACCGCACGCACGAGCAGCAGATTCGCGACGTTGGCACACGCAATCAGCAGGACGATCAGCACCGCGCCCAACAGGATCGCGACAGCGGTTTTCGCCGCGCCGTAGATTTCGTCGAGGATGGGCGTCACGCGTACGCCGTATTCTTCGCTTCCGAGTGGAAGACGTTTGTGCAATTGCGGCGCGATCACGTCCACCGCCGCTTGGGTTTGAGCGACGGAAACCCCGGATCGCAAGCGCGCCACCGCGCGAAACACGCCCAGCCGCGGACTCTTCTCGACCGTCGGCCAGGAGGCGCGCAGCGGAACCCAGATGGCTACGTCGCGCGGGAAATCGAACTCGGGCCGCGCGACGCCGATCACCGTTACGGAATTCTCGCCGATCCGAAACTGCCGGCCGACCACGCCGTAGTCGCCTCCAAAGCGTGTGATCCACAGACGATGGCTCAACACTACGCGTTGCGGTTCACCGGGACGATCGTCGCCATCGGTAAAGAAGCGCCCAGCTAACGGCGTCGCGCCCAGCGTGCGAAAGAAGTTTCCGGTGACGGTCGTGCCGTCCACGTGTTCCGGCTCGCCGCCGGCGAACAACGGGAAATCCAGATTCACCGACGAGAACAGTGCGACATTGTCGAACAATTGCGCCTGCTTCTGCCAATCGAGCAGGTCACCATAGGCCGCCTCCACGTTTTTCTGACCGCGCTTGGCGTCGGTGAGCCACAGTGAGACCAGGCTCCCCGAATCATGAAATCCCATGGAGCGCAATAACATGGCATGAAACACGCTGAAGATTGCCGTGCTCGCGCCGATGCCCAGCGCGAGCGCGAGAATCGCGGGCAGGCTGAACGCCGGCGCGCGAAGCAGTTGGCGGGTGGCGTGACGTAGTTCGCGCAGGAAATCGATCATCGGATCTTGGACGGTTCGGGGAGTGTTTGGTATGTGGGGCCGGCACTCCTGGCGGCCCCACATCATCGCCCCTAACTTAGCGCGTCAGGTTGTCCAGCAGCTTGCCGACCTGTTCGTGCAGATCGGGCGGCGCGCCGTACAACGCGCGCGCGGTCTTCCCTGCCCGATCGAAAACAAATAGCGTGGGCACGGCAGTAATATCGCCGAATGCGCCTGCGGTCGCGGCATCGGTGATGGCCCAGCGAACGTCGTTACCCAGCGCCTCCGCGGTCGAGCGAATTCCCTCCTCCGGCGATTCGACCGCCAGCGCCAGAATCGCGACCTTGTCACCGTACTTGCGTTTCACCTCGCCCAGCCATTCCAGTGTCGACCTACACGGCGGACACCAGGTCGCCCAAAACTCAACCAGCACGACGCGGCCTGCAAGTTGATCGGCAGTGATCGGCGCGCCCGTGAGGTCGGACAGCGTGAAGCGCGGCAGCGAATCAATGGCGTGCAACTCGCCGCTGGTGCCCGCGTGCTCGCGACTAACGACGTCTTTTTTTCCGGCGACAATCAGATCGATCATGCGCGTGAGATCGCCCTTGAATTTCGCTTGATTATCGGCATTGCGCCACGGCGCGTAACGACCCGATCCGCTCACTTCCCCGAAGAAACCAAACTCGCGCGGACTGGCGACCAGCACGTCGTCGACGAATACTGCCGGGTAGCCCTTTACGCCGAATCGCTCGGCCAGTTTGGAGGCTCCAAAATTCTCGCTTACGAACGTGACTCGTCCGGGATACTTCGCGGCCACATCTTGTACCAGCAAACTTGCTGGATCGGAAATGTTTCAAGTGTAGGGCCAGCGGACCAGCGTAATCGCGATGGTTTTTCCGTTGGAGCGTTGCGTACGCAGGGGCGCCTTGCGTGCCGCGAAGTACGCGGGCAGCACTTGATCCACGATCACCTGCGCCGCGGTCCATTCGTCTTTACTGGGTTCGGAGCCGTCCGCGTGCATCACGTAACCTTCGGCCCGTTGCACGAGAAGCTGCGCGATAGAGGCGTCGTCTTTCGAAACTTCAAACTTGGCGGTCCAATCCTTCAGCGATTTTTTCAGCACCGTGCGCCGCTCGCCCTCGGGTGCCGACGTGTCAAGCATGGCGTAGCGTCTCAGCGCTTCGAGGTACTGATACAACGCCCCCGAATAGAATTTCGCGGCGTCCAGCTCGCGCGCCAGCTTGATGGTGGCGTTGAGCGCGATAAAACGCGGATGCAGGTCAATCGACCGCGGCGGTTTGAAGGCGGCATTCGTTTTTTCCTGCAGCGCCTGCAGCTCCGGCAGCATCGAACGGACTGGCACAGCGCGCGTCCTGCGCGCAACGTTCAGCGTCGCACAGAAGCGTGCGAACTCGGCCTCGCCCAACGCCTGTCCCATATAGTAGAGTCCATCGCGAGGTTGCGTCGTGATGGCGAATCCCAGGCTGCCACTCATCAAAGGCGACGTTCGCGTAAGCGCGGATTCTGACAAAGCTCGAACCACCGCGGGAGAACGACTCCAATCTTTGGCACGAAGATCGCGATCGATCGCCGTGAGACCGACGCTGGCTTGGTTCCACTCCGTTTGAAACGCACTCAGGCTGGACTTGATCCGCTCGGCTTTGTCTTCGGCGGCGCGGACCCCGTTCGCGAAACTTACGGCCTGCACAAGCCGCTCGAGGCTCAGATAGAGCATGCCGGCGTTCAGCGCATCGCCGGCTCCTTTCAACAGGCTGTCAACGTTCGAACCGGCGTTGGGGAAATCCGGGCTGGTAATGGGCTTGTCGGTGATTAACTTGCGGACCCGTTCGATCTCCGAACGGATCTGGCCCGCCGGGTCCTGCGCGACCGCGGAAAGCGCCGCCGCCATCAATATTGCGATTTTCTTCACAAGATTCCGCCGAAGCTTGGACGTAGGCCGACTCAGAGGGTTAGATACGAATCGGCAATTCAGGTGCTCATACGAAGAGGGGACGTGTGCGACGATGAAGATCACGATGCCCAAGCGAGCCGGTGTCTTGCCGTTCGAAAATCGGCAGCAAGCGGGGCAAGCCCTGGCCCGGGAATTGGTCGGGTATGCCGGCCGAAAAGACGTGCTGGTCCTAGCGCTTCCGCGCGGCGGGGTTCCCATCGCATTTGAGCTGGCCACAGCGCTGGGGGCTCCGCTGGACGTCCTGCTGGTCCGCAAACTCGGCCTGCGGTCCCAACCCGAGCTGGCCTTTGGGGCGATTGCGATGGGTGGCGTACGCGTGTTCGATCAGGAAATATTGGATCACTACCAGCCGACGCCCGAAGAAATTGCCGAAGTGACCGCGAGGGAGACCGAACTGTTGGAACGTCGTGATCGCGCGTACCGCGCTGGAACGCCGCCCCCGGTGATCGGTAACCGCGTAATTATCCTGGTCGACGACGGACTCGCGACCGGATCCACCATGCGCGCTGCCATCGCCACGCTTAAACCCCGCATGCCAGCCCGCGTGGTCGTGGCAACCCCCATCGCCTCGGTGGAAGGAGCCGCGGCGATCAGCACCGAAGCCGACGAACTGGTCTGCCTGGCGCAGCCCCAGCCGTTCCGATCGGTTGGTTCCTGGTATCGCGACTTCCGGCAGGTCAGCGATCGGGAAGTCCACGAACTACAGGCCGCGTCGGCCCACCGGCGAGTGGCTTAGTCCGGAGTTCAATTATGCACATCCTGTTCGCGATCGATTCCGCCGCCGCCAGCGACATTCTGGTGAGCCACGCCCGGAAACGGCAGTGGCCGGAGGGCGCCAGCGCAGAAGTTCTGTGTGTGCTCGAGCCGTTCTATATCGTGCACGCACCCGATCTCGGCCTGGAGATCGAGCAGGCCGCCGACGAATTGGTGCGGACCACTGTCGAAAAGCTGCGGAGTTGCGGTCTGGACGCCGAGGGCAAGGTGCTGCAAGGCGATCCGAAAGAAGTAATCGTCGACCGCGCGGCGGAGATCGGCGCGGATTTCGTGTGGCTCGCGGCGCACCGTTCGGCCGACGGGAAATTTCTTGCGGGCAGCACCATGAGTGCGGTGCTGCGCGTTTCGCCCGCTTCGGTCGCGATTGTTCGCGCTTCCGAAGCGCCGTTCGGCAAGATCCTGCTCGCGACCGACGGATCAGAGCATGCGGAAGCGGCGGCGCAATCCATCGCCGCGCGGCCGTGGCCCGCCGAAACCGAAGTCAAGGTGCTGAGCGTGGTTGAACTTGCCGTGTCGCTCTTCCAGCCGCCGTTTCCGCGCTCCGCGATGGAAGAAATTCGCGTCACGGCGATGCAGCATGCTCAGGACGCCATCGGCTCGGCTTCCAAAATTCTGGCTAACTCTGGTGTGCAGTTGTCGGAAGATGTCTCAGTGCTGGTCGATTCGCCGAAGTCGATTATCCTCGAGGAGGCCGCGAGTTGGGGCGCCGATCTGATCGTGGTCGGTTCGCACGGACGCCGCGGAATGAGCCGGTTTCTGCTGGGCAGCGTTTCCGAAAACATCGCGATGCACGCGGCGTGCTCGGTGGAAGTAATTCGCGGCGTCGAGCATGCTGCCGGGATGCGGCCCGTGCTGGTGCAGCCGCGAGTGAAGACTCTCCTTCCCTCGACCTAACTCCACGAAGGTGCGCGCGCTACTTCAGCGCTGCGATGGAAATTCCGCTTTCGCCCGCAATGGAATATAACAGGTACGTCTTCCCCTCTTCTCGAAAGAACGCCGGATCGCGAAGTTGCCGCACGCGTCCCGGCGCCGCGTCAGACTTTGAGGGCTGGCTCGGAAGACTCGCTCCCTCCGCGTCGGTAGCCGGCGAGATCAGCGTGACCGGCGGCGAAGTCTTCCATTCCATCCAGTCAGGAGTCAACCGGATTTTAGACAGCAATATGCTCTCGGGACTATCGCCGATTCGCGAGTAATAAACCGACAATGAATCGCCGACCAGATCCACCGCTGCGTGCCTGAGAAGAGGATCGCGCGGAAACGGCGTGGGACCTTCGTCGAATTTCGAAACCCCATCTTTCGACCGGAGAAAGACGCCACCGCGTGCGATCGCATAGTAATCCCCGCGCCAGCGAAAGACGCGAAAATAGGACGGCCCGAGTAATTCCGATTTCGCCGCGAAGTTCAACCCGTCCGTCGAGAATGACACCAGCGTCTTCTGGTTCCGCATGTCGGCGTTGAGTTGGGCTGCGGGGCAGTGGAAATACATGCGGATCTGGCGCTGGTCCTGGTCGACGTGAACGTCGGGTGAAGCGATGTGGTCGCGACACGCAGGCACGTTGTTCAGTTGCAGGACCCCCGGCTCGTGCACCGTCCACGGTCCCTGTAGATCGTTCGCATAGGCCAGGCGAATGAACTTTCCGCCGTGATGCGCGAAGTAAAGATAATACTTGCCCAGCGGCTTCGCGACCCATGCGGGCACGCGCAGCAGCGATGGACCATTGATGTTGCTCCCGATCGACGGACTGGATTCCGGTGTGATGATCGGTCCGGGCCCCATGCGGACGGCCTGCGCTGAAAGAGGGACGAGCAAGATCGCGAGCAGCAGAAAGCGCATTTTTTCCATGCTACTTGACAGTCGCTGAGCTTCCCATTACAATACCAACTGGTTATGCAACCGATGGGTTATCAATCGTCACCCAGCCTGGACGCGACCTTCGCGGCGTTAGCCGATCCGACGCGTCGAGCCATCCTGGCACGTCTCGCGACCGGAGAAGCGTCGGTGACGGAGCTCGCCAAGCCATTCGCGATGACGCAACCCGCGATTTCGAAGCACCTGAAAGTCCTCGAACGCGCGGGCCTGATTTCGCACGGCATCGACGCTCAGCGGCGACCTCGCCGGCTGGAGGCCCAGCCACTGGCGGAAGCCAACCAATGGCTCGAGAATTACCGCCGCCACTGGGAAGCAGCTTTTCATCGCCTGGATATATTGCTCGACGAGATGCAGACCGAGCCAAAAAAATCCAGATCTCGTGTCACCGGCAAAACCCGCGCGAAACAACGCGCGCGAGGAAAATGACCATGCTCACTCCTGGAACGCTCACACTGACCACGCCCACCGATCGCGAAATCGTGATGACGCGCGCGTTCAATGCCCCGCGCCGGCTGGTCTTTGACGCGATGACCAAGCCCGAACTGTTGAAGCGCTGGTTCTTCGGACCGCCCGGCTGGTCGCTCGAGGTCTGCGAGATCGATCTGAAAGTGGGAGGCGGTTATCGCTACCTGTGGCGCGGTCGCGGCGGAATCGAGATGGGCATGCGCGGCGTGTATCGCGAGATCGTGTCGCCCGAGCGCATCGTCCAAACCGAAGCTTTCGACCAGTCGTGGTACCCGGGCGAAGCGGTCGGAACGCTGGTGCTGGTGGAGCGGGACGGAAAGACCACGCTGACTCAGACCGTGCTCTACGATTCGCGGGAAACTCGCGACGCCGTCCTCAAGACTCCCATGGAGCGGGGCGTGGCGATGGGCTACGACCGCCTTGCGGAATTATTGGCAACGCTGGAATATGCCTGAAGCGAAAAGAAAGCGACAGGCAGACGTTGAGGAAGCGCTGGCGTGGCTCGAGCATAAAAGCACTCCGCGTGATCGTGCGAACCTGACGCGCTTCGGAATCACCACGAACAAGGCATTTGGCGTGTCGATGAAAAACATTCAGGCCCTCGCCAAAATTCTGGGACGCAGCCACGAACTGGCCACCGCGCTGTGGGGGACCGAATGGTACGAAGCGCGCATGCTCACCGCGTTTGTCGACGAGCCCGCGCGCGTTACGCCCGCGCAGATGGATCGCTGGTGTCGCGATTTCAATAACTGGGCGATTTGCGACACACTGTGCTTCAAGCTGTGGGACCAGTTGCCGCACGCCTGGCCGAAGGTTGCCCAGTGGGCCGATAAGCGCGAGGAGTTTATCAAGCGCGCGGCTTTCGCGCTGCTCGCGAGCCTCGCCTTGCACGACAAGGGCGCGCCCGATCAGGCTTTCCTCGATAGCCTGCCGCTGATCGAACGCGCGGCTTCGGATGATCGGAATTTCGTGAAGAAGGGCGTGAGCTGGGCCCTGCGAAGTATTGGCAGGCGCAACGCGACGCTTCACGCGGAGTCAGTGATCTTGGCACGGCGGCTGGCGGATTCGGCGCAACCGGCGGCACGCTGGGTGGGCAAGGACGCGCTCCGTGAGCTCATCAGTCCTAAAGTGATTCAGAGCCTGAAACGGCGGAAATAGGAGATTATCTATGGTCCTCACAAAAGACGAATTGATTAGTGCGCTCAAACACGAAGTGCACATTCTGCTTCACCTGGCCTCGAAGATCGATCC
The DNA here is from genome assembly GCA_036006545.1 of Bryobacteraceae bacterium. Lineage (GTDB taxonomy): Bacteria > Acidobacteriota > Terriglobia > Bryobacterales > Bryobacteraceae > Palsa-187. The sequence goes on along the minus strand of DASYPO010000267.1, from coordinate 21,858 downwards.
GGCGAAGCTCGATTATCGGCCCACTCCGAAACAGCGCACGCTGCTCGAGCTGTTGCAGTACCTGACCATCGTCGGCCCGATTCATATGCGCGCCGCCCTTGCGCCGGCGTTCGACCGGAACGCGTTCGGAAAGGATTGGCAAACCGAAGAGCCTGTCGCAGCGGCGCGCGACCTCGAAGCGACCAAAGCCGCGATCGGCAAGCTCTCGTCGTATTTCGTCGAGCAATTGGGACCCTGTTCCGACGCCGATCTGCGCGCCGAGATCGAAATGTTCGGGCGCAAGGCCAGTCGCGGCTCGATGATCGTCAGCCTGGTGCTGAGCCACTACACCGCGTATCGCATGCAGTTGTTCCTGTACTTGAAATCGTGCGGACACGAGGAATTGAACACGCTGAACCTGTGGGTCGGCATCGACGCGCCGATGAAGGTCAATTAATAGAGCCGGACCGGGGGTCCGGCGCGGGCGAAAGCGCCCCCCAGGTAGTTGTAGAAGGCTTGGAGGACGGTCCCATGGACCGCGGGCGACGCCCTCGTCGGTCCCCCGATATACTTCTCATTGGGGGCCCATGGATTCGATGTTGGGAAGGATTCTAGGAAGCGCGATCGCGTTGGCGGCGAATCTGGCCGCGGCACCCAGCTTCTCCCGCGACATCCTGCCCATCCTTCAGAAAAACTGTCAGGGCTGTCATCAGCCCGCGTCGAAAACATCCGGGCTGGATCTCACCACCTTCGACGCTTTCGCGAAAGGTGGCAAGCGAGGCCCAGCGTTCGTCGCTGAAAAGCCTGACGATAGCCTGATCGTAAAATACCTGACCGCCGCCCTGCAGCCTCGCATGCCGATGGGCGAAGATGCGCTGCCCGATAACCAAATCGCGCTGGTACGTGAATGGATCCGCGCGGGAGCGAAGGACGATTCACCCGCGGCCGTCACCGAAGTACGCACGCCCGTTTACCTCCAGCCATCAGTGATCACCGCGCTACGTTTTTCGCCCGACGGATCTGAGATTGCGGTGTCGGGAAATGGCGAGATCCTGGTCAGCGGGGCAGACGGCAAGGGTTCCCCGCGCCGCCTCATCGGAGGTTCCGAGCGGATTCTGTCGCTCGCCTTCAGCGCGGATGGGAAGCTCCTCATCGCCGGCGGCGGAACTCCGGCGCAGTTCGGCGAAGTTCAAATCTGGGACGCGAAGAGCGGTAAACTGCTACGTTCTGCGCGGTTGACGAACGATACGGTATTTGGCGCGTCGCTGGCGCCGGATGCATCGAAGATCGCGGTGGGATGCGCCGACAACACGGTGCATGTCCTCGAAACAGCAAGCGGCAAGGAACTCTACAAGATCAGCAATCATGAGAATTGGGTGCTGGCCACGGTCTTCGGCGTCGATTCGAAACGCTTCGTGTCCGCCAGCCCCGATCGCGCCGCGAAACTGGTCGACGCAGCATCCGGCGCGTTCCTCGAAAATGTGAACTTGCTGCGCGGCGAGCTCGCGGCCATCGCGCGACACCCCAAGAAAGACGTGGTGGTAATCGGTGGCGCGGAGCGTCATCCTTATATATATCTGCTGGACCGGCCACGCAATATGAAGATCGCCGACGATACAACGCTAGTTAGGAAGCTGGAGCGGCAGGATGGCGCGATCACCGCGCTCGACTGGTCGCCGGATGGGAAGCGGATCGCCGTCGCGGGCGCTGCTCCCTCGGTGAATCTGTACGATCCGGACACGGGCGAGAAAAAAGCTTCCTGCACCGGTCACTCGGCGGGGATTTACGCCGTCGCATTTTCGCCGGACAGCTCAAAGCTCGCGACCGGCGGGTTCGACGGTTTTGTGCGAATTTACAACGCGGCGGATTGCAAGCTCCTTCACTCGTTCGTGCCGGCTCCGTTGTCGGCGGGGGTGCCCAATTGAAAACGATCGCCGCAGGGTTGCTGCTGGTATGCGCGCTCCATGCCGCACCGCCGACTATCGCAGAATTGCAGCCGCGCGGAACGCAACGCGGGCGGCCCTTCACGCTGACCGTCGTCGGCACGAATTTGGGCGAAGGCGCGAACGTGATTTCGAACCTGCCCGCGACCTTCACTCCGATGTCGCCGCAGAAAGCCGCCATAGGGATGACACCCGCCGGGCGCAATGCGACGTTCTTAGTCGAGCCCACGTCGGAATGGGCCGTCGGGGTTTATACCATTCGCGTCCAGGCTCCTAACGGACTTTCGAACGTTCTGCTGTTCAGCGTCGGCGCGTTTCCTGAAATCGTGGAAGAAGAAAGCCGGCCCGGTGCCCTGCCTCATCAAAACGATTCGATCGAGCACGCACAATCGCTGCCGTCGACGCCGGTAACCGTGAATGGAACGCTACAGGGCGCGGAGAACGACGTTTATCGGATTCAGGCGAAGGCGGGGGAGCGGCGCGTGTTTGAAGTGGACGCGCGGCGCTGTGGATCGGCCATCGATCCGTTCATTCGCGTCATGGACGGCGCAGGCAAAGTGCTGGCGCGTAGCGACGACGATCCATTGCTAAACCTGGATGCTCGCGTCGACATCACCTTTCCTAAGGACGGTTTCTATTACATCGAAGTTCACGACGCGCGCTTCTCGACGCAGACGCAGAATTTCTATCGCCTGAAGACCGGCGCGTACTACTACGCCAGTGAAATCTTTCCGCTGGGCGGACGACGAGGGGAGCGCGTCGAGGTTGATCTATCAGGCACCAAGGTTAACGTCGATCTCACCGCGACGAAAACGCCGCGCGTGTTTGTCGGTCCGCCGGACTCACCGGTATTGCCGCTGCCTTTCGCAGTGGGCGAGTATCCGGAAATTCGCGAGCCCGTCGACGGCGCGCTTAAGCTGCCAGTGACGATCAACGGGCGATTGTCGAAGCCCGCTGAGGTCGATCGTTACGAATTGGCGGTCGAACCGGGCGAAGAATTGTTCTTCGATGTTCAGGCGCGCGAACTCGGCACCTCAAAGTTGACCGCACTGCTGACCATCGTCGATGAGAAAGAGAAGAAGCTGGCATCGGCGGGCGATGGACCGCTGCCCGTGGATGTCGCTGCGGTGCAAGCCAGCAGCCGTACGTTGGGCGATCCAAATCTTCAATTCAAGGTCCCGGAAGGCGTACGGCGAATCTGGATCAAAATCGAGGATTTGGCGCAGCGCGGTGGCGCGAACTTCGGTTATCGTTTGATGGTCGCTCGCGCAGCACACGATTTTCGCGCGACCATCGGAACGTCGCTCGTGAATATTCCTGCGGGCGGAACGGCTCTCATGAACGTGAACGTCGCGCGCCGCGGCTACAACGGGCCGTTGAAGATTGAAGCTGTGAACCTGCCAGCCGGTCTGACAGTGGCGGGTGGCGATATTCCCGCCGAGGTCGCCGACGTGAATAATCGTGCGACCAGCCGCAGCGCGAACCTTACGCTCACTGCGGCTGCGGATTTGAAACTAGCGGCGGGCGAGCTGAAGTTCCGCGCGGTTGGTTGGGATGAACAAGGAAAACGAATCGAGCGTGCGGCTACTGGAATCGGTTATCAGATCGGCGTAGCTGGCGCGAATGAACAGGGCGCCGTGGATCGCCAGCGGGCACTTACCGGGGCATGGTTGGGTTATCAACTTCCCGCCGCGCTAACGGATCCGACTCCCGCTACGTTGGAATTGAAACTCGAGCGCACCACCAAGAGGGAATCTGGCTATCAATTCCTGTTCCGCTGGACCTGGAGCACCACCGGCTCGATGCAGAACTTCCCCGATACGGTGAACGTCGACGTTCCCAACTTCGCCGATATTCGTGTGATTGAGATGAACGTCGATCCCAAAAACAAGAAGACGGGAACCTTCATTTTGGGGTCCACCAGAAATACACTGCCCGCGACGTACAACATGGTGATCACTGGACGGCTAACAGTCGATGGCGTGCGACAGGATATTTATGCGCCGCTGGTGGCGTTCCAACTGCCCGCGCTGGATCCGGACGAAAGTGCGCCGACGCGCACGGACAAACAATGATGCGAATGCGCGCACTCCTGCTGATTGTTAGCTCGGCCGTTGCGCTGAGCGCAGCGGACCGCCTGACATTCTTGCGAGATGTATCGCCGATCTTGAACAAATCGGGTTGCTCGTCGGGAACCTGTCACGGCGCGGCGAAAGGCAAAAACGGATTCAAGCTGTCGCTGCGTGGTTACGATCCGCAATTCGATTACGAAGCACTGCTGTACGATTTGTCCGGCCGCCGATTCAATCGTGCCGATCCTTCGCGCAGCTTGATGCTCGCCAAGCCGACGCAACAAGTACCGCACGGCGGCGGTTTGCGATTCGATCGCAACTCGGCCTACTACCAGACCATTTACAACTGGATCGCGCAAGGCGTCCCGTTCGGCGATCCGTCGAAAGACAACGTCGCGGGGCTTGAGGTGACGCCGGGTGAGCTAGCGATGCCGCGGCCGGGCGAATCGGCGAAGGTCAAAGTTGTCGCGCGCTTCGTGGACGGACTCACGCGCGAAGTGACCAACGAAGCAACGGTCGAATCGAACACGCCCGATGTTGTGAAGGTCGACTCGACGACAGTGCGGGGCGAGCGAATCGGCGAGGCCACGCTGCTGGTGCGGTATCAAGGCAAGCTCTCGACCGTCCCCGTCAGCGTGCTGAACCCGAAGCCCGGCTTCGTCTGGAAGGCGCTTCCGCAACACAACTACATCGACCAGTTAATTGATGCAAAACTGCAGCGTTTGCACATTCAGCCGTCAGGTCTCGCCACCGACGCGGAATTCCTGCGACGCGTCACGCTGGATCTGGTCGGTCAGCTCCCCACGCCCGCCGAAGTTCGTGAATTTCTCGCCGATCCAGCGCCTTCGCGCGTGAAGCGCGAGAAGAAAATCGACAAACTGATCGGCAGTCCCGCCTTCGCCGATCATTGGACCGTCAAGTGGGGCGATCTGCTGCAATCCTCGCGCAAGTTTCTCGGCGAGAAAGCTACCTTCGCTTTTCGCGAGTGGATCCATGACAGCGTGGCCACGAACAAGCCGTACGACAAGATGGTTCGCGAACTGCTGACCGGGCGCGGCAGCGTGTACGACACTCCGGCGGCGAATTATTTCCGCACTACGCGCGAGCCCAAGCCCACCATGGAAAAAACTACGCAGGTTTTCCTGGGTGTGCGTATGGTGTGCGCGCAGTGTCACGATCACCCCTTCGAAAAGTGGACGCAGAATCAGTATTACCAGATGGCCGCGTTCTTCTCGGCAGTGGGCCTGCGGCCGGGTTACGAAGTGGGTGAGGAGATCGTTTACGATCAGCGCGCCGATTACGAAATGCACCATCCCAAGGACAACCGTGTGATGGCGCCAGAGTTTCTCATCGCGTCTGCCGGCGCGGTGAAAATTCCCAGCGACCAGAAGCGGCGCGATGCTTTCGCCGACTGGCTGGTATCGAAGCAGAATCCATTTTTCGCCAAGGCCATCGCCAACCGGATGTGGAGTTACTTCCTGGGACGCGGCATCATCGATCCGGTGGACGATATTCGCGCGTCGAATCCACCCGTAAACGCTGCGCTGCTCGACGCGTTGACTAAGGATTTGATCGACCATAAGTTCGACCTGCAGGCGCTGATGCGTGTGATCGTGAAGTCGCGAACGTATCAAGCATCTTTCCTGACCAACGAATGGAATGCGCTCGACGGCGATAATTTTTCGCATGCGATTCCGCGCAGGTTGAGCGCCGAGCCGTTGATGGACGCCGTGACCATGGCTGCCGGGGTTCGTCCGAATTTCCCCGAGGTTCCCGAAGACACCATGGCCGGACAGCTCCCCGATCCGCACGTCGGCGCGGACGGATTTCTGGATCTGTTCGGCCGCCCCGCGCGCGAATCGGCCTGCGAGTGCGAACGCCGCGCGGACCTGAGCCTTCCCCAGGCGCTGAACCTGATCAACGGCACCACGATTTCGGATGCGGTCGCGGATCCGAAGGGTCGCATCGCGAAAAACGTTCTGGCGGGCATGGCGGATTCGGCGATAGTTGAAGACCTGTATCTCGCCACGCTTTCGCGATTTCCGACGAAGTCGGAATCCGAGAACGCCTTGAAGTATCTGGCGGGCGGCGCGAAAACGCTGCGTGCGCAGGATCTCCTGTGGGCCTTGCTCAACAGCAAAGGTTTTTTGTACGTGTATTAAGAGAAAGAGGCGCGTGTGCTGAATATTCCTGGACGACTTGCCGGACAAACCTGTGAAGGACCCACGCGACGCGAGCTGCTGCGCATCGGCTCACTGGGTCTCGCGGGCCTGCACCTCCCCGGTTTCTTTCTATCGCAGAAAGCGGCCAAGGCGGCCGACACGGCGCAGAAATACGCGGGCGCGCGCGGCTTCGACAAAGCCAAGAATGTCATCATGATTTTCTTGCAGGGCGGCCCCAGTCACATCGACATCTGGGATCCCAAGCCGGATGCGCCCGACAACATCCGCGGCGAATTCAAGCCGATCAAAACTAAAATTCCAGGCACCTGGATCGGCGAACACATGCCCATGATGGCGCAGTGTCTGGACAAGGTCACGCTGATCCGCTCGATGAGTTACACGCCCAACGGGTTGTTCAACCACACCGCGGCGATCTATCAGATGCTCACCGGTTATCCGCCAGACAAAGTTTCGCCATCGGGGCAACTCGAGCCACCCAACGCTGCCGATTTCCCCACCGCCGGCAGCCACATCAGCAAAATGAAGCCGATGACGGATCCGATGCTCCCCTTCGTCGAGCTGCCGCGACCGCTGCAGGAATCGGGGATCATTGGCAAGGGCGGCGCTGCGGGATTTCTCGGAAAAGCGTACGATCCATACCGCATGTATCAGGATCCGGCGGGAAAAGTCACGCTGGATGATTTGTCGCTGCGGAAAGATATTCCCCCCGAGCGATTGAAAGAGCGCTTCGAATTACTCAAGGGCATCAACGGCTCAATGCCGGAACTTCAGAAGGCGCTGAATGCGTCGGCGGTCGACGAATACTACGGCAAAGCGTACGATCTGGTGCTGAGCGGTAAGGCGCGCGACGCCATGGATCTCACCCGCGAAACGCAAAAGATGCGCGAGCGTTACGGCTTGCACACCTTCGGACAGAGCGTTCTCATGGCCCGTCGCCTGATAGAAGCCGGAACGAAATTCGTGCAGGTGAATTGGCCATCGGTGGCGAACGGCGATCCAGAAAAAACCGCGTGGGACACGCATGCGGCGAATTTCGGGCCGCTCAAGAATCTGCATTGCCCCAAGCTCGACCGGTCGCTATCGGCATTGCTCGAAGACATGGACCAGCGCGGATTACTGAAAGAAACGCTGGTGGTCGCGGTTGGCGAATTCGGCCGCAGCCCTCGCATGGGTGTCTCGACCAGCGGCAACAGCAACAGCCCCGACGGGCGCGACCACTGGCCGTATTGCTATAGCGCCGTGATTGCGGGTGCGGGAATCGCGCGCGGCATGCAGTATGGCGAATCCGATCAGACCGCGTCGAGTCCGAAAGAGAAGCCGGTGCATCCCAATGATCTGCTCGCGACGATTTACTACGCCCTCGGCATCGATCCGGACATGGAAATTCGCAATCACCTGAATCAGCCGCGCGAGCTGGTGAAAGGCAAAGTCGTTCTGGATCTGTACGCTTAGAAATTTGTATAGTACGCTCGCCCACTCCGTCCTCCTACAGCCTTGCGGATCTCCCGCCGATAATCTCCAGGGCTGGTCTCTTTGTCGATTTCTCCAATCATTAAACGGCACCTTACCGTCGCCGTGGCCGTCGCGCTATGGCTTCCCGCGGTAGGCTTCGGACTGGTCGTCCTATGGAAGTACGCTGCGGCGCCCGGCCGCGCAACTGAACTCTCCGCCTGGCCGACGAATACTTCTCTGCCGCGCCCCAAGGATCGAGCAACCCTGCTTATGTTTGCTCATCCGAACTGCCCGTGCTCTCGGGCGAGTATCGGTGAATTGGCGATCCTTATGACCCACGCGCCAGGAAATCTGAGCGCCCGCGTAATCTTCTATCTACCGAAATCGGAAAGTGCCGAGTGGGCCCATACCGATCTTTGGCGGAGCGCTGCGGCGATTCCCGGCGTTGAAGTCCGGGAGGATCGCGACAATGAAATCGCGACTCAATTCGGCGCCTTTACTTCTGGCCAGACCCTGCTTTTCGATCGCGAGGGCCGGCTGATGTTTCGCGGCGGAATCACCGCATTTCGCGGGCACTCGGGCGACAACGCCGGGCGCGACACGATCCTCGCACTCCTCGAAGGCCCCGCTCGAGCGCTTCAAGCAACTCCCGTTTTCGGATGCAGTCTGAGAGGAGAATAACGTGACGCCGCCGGTAGAAACCCCGCTCATCCCCGCGCAGGTCTCGTCCGATAACAATGAGATCGCAGTACGCACGCGCGAGCTTTTCAACGAACATCAAAGCCGCATTTACACCAAGACCAGCCACCTGTTCGCGATGCTGATGGTCGCTCAATGGATCGGCGCGATCGCGGCCGCGCTGTGGATTTCGCCCCGCACTTGGGTGGGCTCGACCAGCAGCGTTCATTTACATGTATGGCTCGCGATCCTGTTGGGCGGCGCGATCACCAGTTTGCCCGTGTTCCTCACCCTGGTTCGTCCCACGCAGGCCTTCACGCGGCACGTGGTCGCGGTGTGTCAGATGCTGATGTCGGCGCTGCTAATTCACCTCACGGGCGGCCGTATCGAAACGCATTTCCACGTTTTTGGATCGTTGGCATTTCTTTCCTTCTATCGCGATTGGAAGATCCTCATTCCGGCCACCATCGTCGTCGCCGCCGATCATGCCGTGCGCGGCGTGTTCTTTCCGCAATCGGTGTTCGGCGTCCTCACGGCCAGTCCATGGCGCTGGGTCGAACATGCGGGCTGGGTGATTTTCGAGGACGTGATCCTGGTCAAGATGTGCGTCCAGCGCGTCGAAGAATTGTGGGGAATCGCGATGCGCACGGCTTCGATTGAAGCCATCACCAAGGGACTCGAAGAAACGGTGCACAAGCGCACCGCTGAGTTGGAGCACGCCAAGGAAATTGCCGAAGCGGCCAGCCGCGCCAAGAGTGAGTTCCTGGCCAACATGAGCCACGAAATTCGCACCCCTATGAACGGCGTGCTGGGCATGACCGAAATGGCGCTCGAGACCGACCTCACTCCCGAACAATTCGAATATCTCAGCACGGTTCGCAGCTCCGCCGATGCGTTGCTGGTGGTGATCAACGACATTCTGGATTTCTCGAAAATCGAAGCCGGCATGCTGGAGCTCAATGTCACCGAATTTCCCTTCCGCGAGAGTATCGATGCGGCTTTGAAGACGCTCGCGCTGAGCGCACATCAGAAGGGTCTCGAGCTGATCTGCGACGTTGGCAAGGATGTCCCTGAAGTAGTCCTGGGCGATTCGCTGCGTATCCGCCAGGTACTGGTCAATCTGATCGGCAATGCGATTAAGTTCACCGAGCGCGGAGAAGTGGTGGTGTCGGTGCGATCGCGTGGCCGGGAAATCAACGATGTGGCATCCGCCGTCGGCATCGAGCTTGAATTTACAGTGCGCGACACTGGAATCGGAATCCACCGCGAAAAACAGCAGACGATTTTCGATGCCTTCACGCAAGCCGACAGCTCGACCACGCGGCGCTACGGTGGCACCGGCCTCGGACTGACCATATCGAAACGCCTGGTGGAACTGATGGGCGGGCGCATTTGGCTCGACAGCGAGCCCAGCCTTGGTAGTATTTTCAGCTTCACTGTACCGGCGCGCGCCGTCGAGTCACGTCCGCAAACGACCGAGTTCGAGATCAGCCAACTTCAAGGCCTGCCGGTATTGGTGGTCGACGACAATGCCACCAACCGGCGTGTGCTGGCCGATTGGCTGACGCACTGGGGAATGTGGCCAATGCTGGCCGAGAGCGGCGCCGACGCGTTGCGCATTCTGGAATCCTGCGTCGAAATGGTTCCTTTGGTTCTGACCGACGTGCATATGCCGGAGATGGATGGATTCGAGTTGATCAAGCAGATCAAGGGGCGCGTGCAGGCGCCGACCGTCATTATGCTAACCTCGGGCACCTATCCCGGCGACGTCGCACGAAGCCGCGAGCTGGGCGTGGAAGCGTATCTGATCAAACCCGTCCGGCAGACTGAATTGCTCCATACCACGCTGCGGATTCTCGCCGCGCATGCGCCGCTGCATCGTCCACTTGCCGCCGTGCAGGAGAGCGTTCGGCAACTGGAGAAGAGGCTGCGGACACGGCAGACGGGACGACGCGTGTTGATCGCGGAAGACAACGTCGTGAATCAGCAAGTCGCTCGCAGCCTGCTCGAAAAGGAAGGATATGCGGTCGAGGTAGTCGACGACGGACGCGCTGCGGTGGCTGCACTGCATCGCCAAGCGTTCGATCTGATCCTGATGGATGTTCAGATGCCCGACACTGACGGTTTCGAGGCAACCGAACGGATTCGTGCGCGCGAGAAATTCAGTGGAATGCGAACTCCGATCATCGCCATGACTGCACACGCCATGAGCGGAGATCGCGAGAAGTGCATCGCTGCCGGCATGGATGGATATGTATCGAAGCCCATTCGCAAGCCCGACCTGCTGGACGCAATCGCACTTGTAACCAACCTGCAGCGTCCCTGCCCTGCTGTTTTTGGGAGTGCGCCTTCCAGCCCTGCCAGCCCTGGCGAGGACAAAGAAATCCTGCTGCGCTGACGGCGCGGTGGCCCAGCCTGTCAGTGTTAAAATCGACGCGATGTCCGAACCGCAACCAAGCTATGCGCGTGGATCCGCGCTGGTTTTATCCGACAAAACAACACACCAGGTGTTGGCCGACACGGTCGCGCGATTTCCCGATCGCGAAGCATTAATCGTATGCCACCAGAAAATCCGGCTGACCTGGCGCGAGCTCGCGGAACAAGTCGAACGTACCGCGCGCGGGTTGATCGGGCTGGGGCTCGCACCTGGCGATCGCGTCGGCGTGTGGGCCACCAACTGCGCCGAGTGGATCTATCTACAGCTCGGCTGCGCCCGAGCGGGGCTGGTGCAGGTGAACGTAAACCCGGCGTATCGCGCGCACGAGCTCGCCTACGTGCTGCGTAAATCCGAGATGAAGGCGCTGGTGCTGCGCGCTTCGGATACGCGTTCGAACTATAAACAGATTCTCGAAGAGGCCGTCGCTAGCGCGCCCGAGGTCGCTCTGAAGCACGTGATCTATCTTGGCGAAAACTCCTGGGATCGCATGATCGCGGCCGGTGTCGACGCAGGTGCGGGTCCCACCGACTGCAACGACGTGGTCAACATTCAATACACCTCTGGCACCACCGGATCGCCCAAAGGCGTGCTGCTGACGCATCGAAATCTGATTAACAACGGCCGCATGATCGCGAACGGTCTGCGCATCACCGAGCAGGATCGTATGTGCGTCCCAGTGCCGATGTATCACTGTTTCGGCTGTGTGGGCGGGACCATGGCAATGATCGGCAGCGGCGCCGCGATGGTTTTGCCCGCGCCCTCGTTCGACGCGCTGGCAACGATGCAAGCCATTCAGAACGAGCGCTGCACCAGCGTGTATGGTGTCCCCACCATGTTCATCGCACAGCTTCAGCACCCCGAATTTTCAGCGCACGATTTTTCGACACTGCGCACGGGCGTGATGGCTGGCGCACCCTGTCCCATCGAAGTGATGAAGCGCGTGGTGGGCGATATGCACTGCCCGCAAATGACCATCATGTATGGGCAGACGGAATCGTCGCCGGTGATCACGCTCGCGTCGGTGGATGCGTCGATCGAACTGCGCACCTCGACAGTTGGCAATGCGTGTCCCGAGACGGAGGTGAAGATCGCGGCACCCGACGGCAGTACGGTTGCGATCGGCGAACAGGGCGAGTTGTGTACCCGCGGCTACCTGGTGATGAAGGGCTACGACAAAGAGCCCGAGGCCACGGCTCGCGCGATCGACAGGGACGGCTGGCTGCATACCGGCGACCTCGCGACCATGCGTCCCGACGGATACTTCCGAATCACCGGGCGGCTGAAGGATATGATCATCCGCGGCGGGGAGAACATCTACCCGCGCGAGGTCGAGGAGTTTTTGTACACGCATCCGAAAGTCGCCGACGTGCAGGTGGTGGGGCTGCCGGATGAGAAGCTGGGCGAGGCGGTGGCGTGCTGGATCAAATTGAAGGCCAGCGAGACCGCAACCGAAGAAGAGATCCGTGACTTCTGCAAGGGGCGCATCGCACACTTCAAAATCCCGCAGTATTTCCGATTCGTGGATCAGTTCCCCATGACGGTCACCGGGAAAATCCAGAAGTTCGTAATGCGGCAGACCGAGATTAAGGAACGCGGATTGGAGCGTGCCGCTGGAATACAAACCGCGTAGATGGAGGGCGGGCCCCCTGGCCCGCGGCGGACGCCCTCGTCCGGTGTACTAGCTCGAGTGCACGGTCTGCGTAGAGGCCGGCAGGCGGTACGGCTCCTTTGGCATCGCGATCCAACAGATGATATATGCGATGAACCCGACACCCGGCGGGTAGACGGTCATCGCCAGCCACAAGATGCGCACGATGGACACGTCGATGTCAAAATGGCGGGCGATCCCCGCGCAAACTCCAGCAACCTTCGCGTCGGTGCGCGAGCGATAAAGTCCCCGCGTCCAGCGTTGCTGGCGAGGCTCTTCGGGGGGTGGCGCACTGCCACCGACCGCAGCACCGCAATCCGAACAAAAACGGGCTTTTTCGTCAAGGTTGGTTCCGCAACGGGTGCAAAACATCGTAACCCTCCAATCTCATCATACGCAGCGCGGGGCTGTAAGGTTCAGTAAAATCGAAAGACCATCCGAGTCTCCCCATGACCCCCAAACTGCGTATTGCCGCCATTACCGACGAATTTTCGCCCGATCTAGCCCAGGCGCTCGATGCCATGAAGCCCATCGGGATGACCGGGGCGGAGCTGCGCGTGGTCGGCGGGCAGAACATTATGAACCTGTCCGACGACGACCTGGCGCGGGCCAAGGAGCAGTTGGATGCACGCGGGTTCGAGGTAATTTCGATCGCGTCGCCGCTGCTGAAATGCGTCCTGCCCGGAGTATCGCAGGTGGATACGCGATTTCAACAGGATGTGTTCGCGTCGAAACATACGTTCGAGGATCAGCCGCGGCTCACGGAGCGCGCGTTTGCGATCGCGAAGCAGATGGGCGCGCCAATCGTGCGCGTGTTCTCGTACTGGAGGACCATGAAGCCGGTGGAATGTTTCGAGCCGATTGTCGACGCGCTCCGTCATCTGGCGGACCTGGCAGCGAAAGAGAATCTGATCATCGGCTTGGAGAATGAACACGCCTGCAACATCGGGACCGCGCGCGAAACAGCGAAGGTTCTGGCGGCGCTGGATCATCCCAATCTCAAGGTGGTGTGGGATCCGGCGAATGCGATGGTGGCGGGCGAGAAGCCGTTTCCCGACGGGTATCGGATTCTGGATCCGACGCGAATCGCGCACGTACACGCGAAGGATTGCCACGTGGACGATCACAAACCCGAGTGGGGTCCGCTAGGCACTCGATCAGTGGATTGGAAGGGACAGATCGCGGCGTTGCTCGAGGATGGATACTCGGGCTGGATCAGTCTCGAGACGCACTGGCCGGGTCCGGGCGGGAACAAGCTCGAAGGCAGCGTGATCTGCGGTTGGAATTTGCGTGGTCTCGCCGCGGCTTAGCTTAAGTTTGCAGTGACCGCGTCTTCGCCGAGGACGTCGTCGAATACGCGGACGAAAAAGTCAGCGTCATCTTTGGTGAAGATCAGCGGCGGTCGAAGTTTGATTACGTTGTGATGTGGGCCGTCGGTTCCGGTGAGGATGCCTCGTTCGCGCAGTCGATTGACGACGTAGGATGCTTCTTCCGCCGCGGGTTCCAGCGTGCCGCGATTGCGTACGAGTTCGACGCCCAGGAAGAGACCTGCGCCGCGGACGTCGCCGATGATCTCGTGCTTTGACATTACGCCGCGCAGTTTGTCCAGCCAATAATCCCCTACAATACGAGCGTTCTCCTGAAGTCGCTCCTCGGTTAGGACGCGGAATGTTTCAAGACCCGCGGCCATCGCCACAGGGTTTCCACCGAACGTGCTGAAGAACTCCATGCCGTTGTCGAATGACTCCGCGATTTTGCGCGTGGTGATCACCGCTCCGAGTGGAAATCCGTTCGCGATGGGTTTGCCGAGCACCACGATGTCGGGCTGCACGCCCTGCATCTGGTAACCCCACTGCCATTTGCCCAAACGTCCGAAACCGACCTGGACTTCGTCCGCGATGCAGACGCCGCCGGAGGCGCGCACGTGCTTGTAGGCTTCCCGCAAGTACCCATGCGGTAGAACGATCTGGCCGCCCACGCTGGGCAGGCTTTCGCCGATGAACGCGGCTGGCGGGGTGCGCTCGCAAATTTCGGCAACGTGGGCCGCGTATTTGACCCCGCGCTCGGGATCGTCACGTTTGTACGACCCTCGGTAGTCGTCGGGAATCGGCGCGACGTGCACCCAAGGCTTGCGGCCACGGCCGCCCGGTCCGTCGAACTTGTAAGGACTGATGTCGATCAGCGTGTTCGTGTGGCCGTGATAGGCGTGCTCCAGAACGATGATGTCCTCGCGGCCGGTGTGAGCGCGCGCCATGCGGATCGCAAGCTCGTTGGCTTCGCTGGCCGAATTGAGGAAGTAACAGACGTCGAGGTCGCAGGCGCCTGCGAGCAGGCCCGCGTACTTCGCCATCGTGAGATGTAAATAGCGAGTGTTGGTATTCAGCAGCGCGATCTGCCGTTGGACGGCTTCGACGACGTGCGGGTGACTATGACCCACGATGGGCACGTTGTTGTATGTGTCGAGGAATGCCCGGCCCGTTTCGTCGTAGAGGTACTGCCGCCAGCCGCGGACGATCTGCAGCGGCTCCCGATAACTGAGGCTAAGGCTCGGCCCGGCGGCGTCCTCGCGCATGAACTGCACCACTCCGTTCGGCACGTCGTAAAGCGGGATGCTTGCCTCCGGAATCCCGACGATCAAGTTTGGATCGGGCGAATTGCTCAGCCAAACCTGACGCTGGCTGGCGAGACACACGCCGGGAAAGTCGCCGACGAATCCGAGCAGGTCCAGCATGATCTGGAAGTGCAGGTGTGGAGTCCAGTCGCCGTTGATCGGAGGCGCGCCGATCCAGGCGAATCGTTCGCCCCGCACGATCTTCTTGCCAACGTGCACCCCGTTGAGCGACTCGATGGAGAGGTGCCCGTACAGAGTGTAGAACGGTGGCGCTCCCGGTGGTTCGTGCTTCAGGATGATCACGGGTCCGTAGTCGCACTTCGCGGCGCGATTGGCGAAAGAGTGCACCACGCCATCGAGCGGCGAACAGATGGGCGCTCCGGCTTCGATGAACAGATCGAGTCCTATGTGCACCGTACGTCGCTCATCCGTGGGATGCGAGCCCGTTGCGAAAGTGCCAGTGAGGTATAACGCGCGAGCCTCGTCGTAACGTCCGATGCCGACGTGGCAGTTGGCTCGCGACATCTCCTCGAACAGCGTCTTGGTCAACACCGGCGTTTCTATCGCTGCGGGATTCGCTCCCAACATCAGGCTGCCAATGCTGAGATCGAAGACCACGCAAGGCTCGGTGCGGAGGTCGATGCCCTCCAGTACCGAAGCGAAGCTGCCAGTGTTTTCCTTCAGCCAAAATGCGAGTGCGCCAGATCGGGGTATTGGTTCGAGGCCACAGGCTTGCCGAATCGAGAAGTGTGCCAAGCCGGGCGGCAAAGCGGATAGCAGTTCGAGCGCGCGCCAGGCGTGATCCTCGCTCACCGTCGCGTACGGATCCGGTTGCACGGTCTTCAAATACGCCGAGTTCGTCACGCTCACTGCGAGTCGCGTCATCACCAGCGGAAACAGCAGGGCGATTTCCTCTTCGGTCAGTGGGTGCGACTTGTGATAACCGTCGGCAACCGCCATTATCATCTCGAGCGGCCGACCGGAGCCGAACGCTGCATACGCGGCGGCGATCGCGGGTTCGGCGACCAGCGCGGTGTGATGCAGATCGCCGAAATCGATCAGGCCCACGATCGCAGACTTCGCGACGAGAATGTTGTGATCGTTCGCGTCCCCATGGATGACGCCTTGCCGAACGCGCGCGAGCACGGGAGCAACGGTTGTGTCGTAATCGGCAAGGATCTTTTCGATCAATGCCCGCCGCGGCGCGTCCGCGATGTACGGGATGTAATCGCGAATCCATCCGGCACGGGCCAAATCCCATTTGAGATCGCGATGTGCCGCGGGATGATCGAAACCGCCGAGCGTCCCATCGATACGTCCGAGCAGTTCGCCGAGTTCCCGCGCCATCTCCACGGTGCGTGGCCGAGCCTCGGCCATCGGTCGGCCTGGCAGCCATTTCAGCATCCACGCCAAGCGGCCGTCGGTTTCGACGATCGGGAAGCCCTGCGGCGAGGATTGAATCACTTGCGGAACAGCGAGCCCAGCGCCATGCAGGCGATCGAGTACGGCGATCTGCATTTCGATCAAGCCACGATCACAACCCTCGCGCATGATCTTCAGAACGTACTCGCCGGAAGGCGTCGTCAACCGGAAGTTGTCGTCGAACTCGCCTGCGAGTGGATGGGCGACGCCCGCGAGCCCGAAGGCACGGGACCCGATCGCGACCGCTTCGTCAGCGGTGAAGCGGCGGGAGCGTGCGGTGGAAATCTGCACGTTCCATTTTAACGGCGTTGGTGCGCTCGTTGAACTCGCTGAAGCGAACTTCCACTTTTGCCGTGCGCGGCGCGTAGACGACGCTGGTCTG
Organism: Bryobacteraceae bacterium; assembly: GCA_036006545.1. Taxonomy (GTDB): domain Bacteria; phylum Acidobacteriota; class Terriglobia; order Bryobacterales; family Bryobacteraceae; genus Palsa-187. The sequence goes on along the minus strand of DASYPO010000267.1, from coordinate 5,051 downwards.
CACCGGGCTGACGGGACGTACGATACTGTCGGCGCCCTCCATGATCTCGATCGTCGCCGGTCCGCGAATCGCTCGTGGATTCCAGGTGATGCGCAACTGCCCCGCGACCTCAATCACGGAAAGCGCAAGTCGCGGTCTAGCCAACAGCGGCTTCCACAATGGCGCAGCGGCCAGAGGAATCGCGATCAACCCTAAGCAGGCGGTGGCCGCCAACGTCCAACGCGTCTTAGTCGGCGCAGGCGGCTTCTTACGCGGGTTTGCGGGCCGAGAAATCGCATCCACGATCGAAAACTCTTCGTGACTCTGGATGGATTGAATCGAACCGTCGGGATTCTTCACGAAAAATCCGGCTTTCTTACCGGCCATGATCAACGCCATCACGGCGTTCTCCTGATCGAATCGCAGGAGGTCGGATTCGGTCATAAATACCTCGCCTCGAATACGATTCGCGAAAGTGCCGACCACCTCGAATGGCGGGCCGCTCACGATCGACATCACGCGGACCTCATTTCCGTGGCGAGATCCGTACAGCACCCCAGCGGCGTTGCGGCGAACTTCCTGGAGAAGGTCCAGCGAAAACTCAATCCGCAGATTGCTCTCCGGCGGCGTCCAGCGTCGATATTGAACCGTCTGCATCTGCTCGCCAAGATAGTGTGAGTCTTCGAAAGTATTTCTCACACAAGCTATCCTTACGTTCTGCGGTGCGGGATCGACTCCAAGCAGTTGCGGTAGCACTTATGGTGGCGGCCCTCGTTCTAACGTGGCAAGCGCTGACGGTGCGCTACAGCTACGGCGGAAACTGGAGCGGGCTATTCTGCACCGGCTCGCGCATGCCGTTTCCGTCCGAACTGGCGCACGAAAACATTTATGTTTTTCCGAACAGCTCCGGCTACGACGGCCAGGCGTATCACTATGTAGCGCACGATCCGTGGTTTCAGCGGGGACTCGCGAATTACATCGATGCGCCGCGATTGCGCACGCGCCGGATTCTGGTTCCAGCGCTGGCTTGGCTCGTGGCGCCAGTGCTGGCAATTTTCCTCCGATATCAGGATGCCTGGAGCGATGTATGCGTTTGGGCGGACGTTGTCGCCATTTTTGGTGCTGCTGGCGGTGGACGGATTTGAGCGTTCGAGCTCAGATTATGTGAGTGCGCTTCTCCCTGCCTCCTTGCAAGTCCCAAGAATCGGATTGCAATGGGGAAAACAAATTCTGAACGTGGTGAACGGAATTGTCGGTGGATTAAGGTAATTCAACCACGCGGCGGCCGTCGATACGATAACGGCAAGAAAGCACCAGCGCGATCGCTTCAGAATAGATGCGGTGTTCGGCGCGGATGATTTTCCGGGAGAGCGATTCCGCCGTTTCGTCGTTGGCAACCGGAACCACAGCTTGTTTCACGATCGGTCCGGAATCGAGCCCTTCGTCCACGAAATGCACGGTGCAGCCGGTGACCTTCACGCCGTGTTCCCAAGCCTGGTGCTGCGCGTCGAGCCCGGGAAACGCGGGCAGCAGCGACGGGTGAATATTCAGGATGCGCTCTGGAAATTCGCGAATAAAATGTCCGGAAAGAATCCGCATGTAACCGGCGAGGCAAACCAAGTCGACCTGCGCGCGATGCAATTCGTCGATCACTAGGCGATCGTAGATTTCGCGATCGAGGCCTTTTGAGGGAAGCGACACTGCGCGGAGTCCGCGGTCTTTCGCAATCGCCAAACCGGGCGCTTCCGGGCGATTCGAAATCACGACCGCGATTTCGGCGTCGAGGCGTCCAGCTGCGACTGAATCGGCAATCGCGGCGAAATTCGACCCGCGTCCGGAGAGCAAAATCCCGAGGCGCTTCATTATTCGTAGATGACGCGCTCGCCACGCGCGCGGACGACCGAGCCGATCCGGTACCACGGCTCTTTCAACTTATCGAGAATCCGCGTGGCTTTCGAGAGGTCGCGCTCAGCGATCACGAAGATCATGCCGATGCCGAGGTTGAAGGTGCGCCGCCAGTCGTCCTCGGGAATGTTGCCGATTTTGCGGAGCAGTTCGAAGATCGGGAGCACCGGCCACGATCCGCGCGTGATTTTCACGCCGAATCCCTTCGGCAGGACGCGCGGCGTGTTGTCGGTGATCCCGCCTCCGGTGATGTGCGCGGCGCCTTTCAGCACGCCTTTATCGTGCAACGCACGAAGCGGTTTCAAATAACTGCGATGCAGTTTCAGCAGCGCATTGCCCACGCTATCGCCCAGTTCATCGAGGTGCGTGTTGGGCGAATGCCCGGCGATTTCGAGCAGCAGCTTGCGCGCGAGCGAGTAGCCGTTGGTGTGCAGTCCAGTGGACGGCAAGCCGATCAGCACGTCGCCCCCCCGAATGCCTGCACCGGTGAGCATTCGCTTTTTCTCGACCACCCCGACGATAAATCCCGCTAGGTCGTATTCGCCGGGCGCGTAGAAGCCGGGCATTTCCGCGGTTTCGCCGCCGATCAGCGCGCAGCCGTTGGATTTGCAACCGCGGGCTATCCCGGTGACCACCTGCTCGGCGACGCGCGCGTCGAGTTTGCCGACCGCGAAGTAGTCGAGGAAAAACAGCGGCACCGCGCCCTGCACGGCGATGTCGTTCACGCAGTGGTTCACCAAATCTTCGCCTATCGTGGAATGCATCCCGGTCAGAAACGCGAGCTTCAGTTTCGTGCCGACGCCGTCAGCAGAAGAAACCAGCACAGGATCGCGAAATCCCTTCAGTCGATAGCCGCCGCCGAAGCTGCCGATGTCGGTGAGAACGTTTGAGTTGAAGGTGGCGCGAGCGAGTCCGCGGATGGAGGAAACAGCGCGTTCGGCTTCGTCGATGTTGACACCCGCCTGCTTGTAACCTATCGGTTTTTTCTGCGCCATGTATTAGTTCCCACGTGCGGAAGTAACTATAATAAGCGATTACCTTGAAGGCACCCGAACTATGAAAAAGATCTTTACAGCGATGCTCCTGGTGTGTGCGTGGGCCGCGGCGGAAGTACCGCCCGTGGTAGCAATCCGCAACGCCAAGATCGTGACGGTCAGCGGCCCCGTAATTGCCAAGGGCACCGTGGTTTTTCGAAATGGCTTGATTGAGGCGGTCGGTGAGAACGTGCAAGTACCCGGCGACGCGTGGGTGGTCGAGGGCGACGGACTCACGGTTTATCCGGGGCTGATCGACAGCCTGAGCACTTGGGGAACGAGCGTTGCCGCTGCGGCCGCAACGGGTAGCGGAAGAGGTGGCGGTCGAGGTCAGCAGACCACAACGGCTGCCACGACGGGTGCACCCGCGGCGACTCCGTCGCGTGGTCCCGAGGATCGGCCGGCGACGACGAGCTGGCTGAAGATCGCGGATGAATTGCAGACCACCGACCGGCGCATCGAATCGGCACGCGGCGCGGGATTCACCAACGCGGCCGTGTTTCCGACGCGCGGAATTTTCGCCGGGCAAGGCGCGTTTGTCAGCCTGGCGGGCGACAAGCCGGGCAAGATGGTGCTGGTCCCATCGCTGGGTCAATACGTGACCATGTCGAGCGCGGGCGCATTCGGCGGCGGTTTCCCGGGGTCGTTGATGGGCACGATCGCGTACATCCGGCAAATCTATCTGGACGCCGAGCATTACACGGCGGTGAAGGAAGCGTACGCGAAAGATCCGCGCGGCATGAACCGGCCGGATTACGATCGCGCGCTCGAAGGCGTGATCGAATCCAAGCGCATTCTGCTTCCGGCGCATCGAGTGGTGGAAATGGATCGCATGACGCGCTTCGCGGCGGAGCTTAAACAACCCTACATTTTGTACGGCATGCGCGAGGGGTATCGCGACGAGGCCGCGCCGATTTTGAAAAAGTCCGGGTCGGCGGTGCTGGTGAGCCTGAAGTTTCCAGAGAAGGCTCGGGACACGGATCCGGATGAGGTGGATTCTTATCGCCAATTGGTGACGCGCGATCGCGCTCCCTCAAGTGCGGCGGCGCTCCAGAAGGCTGGAGTGAAGTATGCGTTTTACTCAGACGGACTGGACCAGCCGCGCGATCTGCAACGCGCAGTTAAGAAGGCTATCGACAGCGGGCTGACGCGCGACCAGGCGGTGCGGGCGCTGACGCTTTCGCCCGCGGAAATCTACGGCGTGTCGAACCGGCTGGGTTCGATCGAGAAGGGCAAAATCGCGAACCTGGTCGTGACGCGCGGCGAAATTTTCGAGAATGCGACGAGGGTCGAGATGGTGTTTATCGACGGGCACAAGTACACGCCGGCGCCTGAAGCGCCCGGAGCGGGTCGCGGCGGCGCTACTACGCCGACAACGGATCCAGTGCCTCAGGAAAAGGAGATTCGCTAGATGACGCGCTACATTCTGTCGACACTGTTGGCCGTGGGAGCGATGGTTCCGCTGAGCGCGCAAGTCACGGTCATTCAGAACGCGACCATCATGACGGTGTCGAAAGGGACCCTCAAGGGCTCGATCGTCATTCGCGACGGAAAGATCGCGGAAGTGGGCGAGAAGGTGATGGTGCCGGCGGGCGCGACAATCGTCGACGCCAGCAACCAGTTCATCATTCCGGGGATTATCGATTGCCATTCGCACATCGCGGGCGAGGGCGGCATCAATGAGGGCACCGTATCGGTGTCGTCGATGGTAAACATCAAGGACATCATCGATCCGGAACAGATCGCAATTTATCGCGCGATGGCGGGCGGTGTGACGACCGCGAACATTCTGCACGGGTCAGCCAATTCGATCGGCGGGCAGACCATCGTGCTGAAGATGCGCTGGGGCAAGAACGCGCAGGAGATGATTTTCGAGGGCGCGACGCCGGGCATTAAGTTCGCGCTGGGTGAAAACCCCAAGCGCGCCGGGAATCCGCAGGGCGGCCGCGGCGCCGCTCCGACCACCAATGCGCGCTATCCCGCGACTCGCATGGGTGTGGAGGATACGATTCGCGACGCATTCAACGAAGCCAAGCTCTACAAGGCGAGTTGGGATGAGTACCAGGCAAAGGTTGCGAAGGGCGAGCGTCCCATTCCGCCGCGCAAGGATCTGAAGCTGGAGGCGTTGAAGGA
>DASYPO010000266.1:0-4923 GCA_036006545.1 Bryobacteraceae bacterium | reverse complement strand
GGCGAGCTACAGAACGCTGGTTTCGGTGTACGATCCGAACACGTCGCGCAGCGCGGCGCACATCTCGCCGACGGTGGCATACGCGCGCACCGCGTCGAGAATGTACGGCATTGTATTCTCGGTTCCCTCGGCTGCGCGTTTGAGTGCTCCCAAAGTTCGCTCGACGTCGGCCGCGTTGCGGCGCGACTTCACTTCGCGCAAACGGTCCACTTGTTTCTTCTCCGCCGACGCGTCGATCTGCAGCAACTCGATCGGCTTCGAATCCTCTTCAGTGAACTTGTTCACGCCCACGATCACGCTGTCGCCGCGCTCGACCGAGCGCTGAAATTCGTAACTCGAATTCGCGATTTCGGTCTGCGGAAATCCGCGCTCGATGGCGTCGATCATGCCACCCATTTCGTCGATGCGGCGGATGTAATCGTTGGCTCCCTGCTCCACTTTTTCGGTGAGCTGTTCGAGGAAGTAACTGCCGCCCAGCGGATCGGGAACCGCGGCGACGCCGCTCTCGTGCGCGATCACTTGCTGGGTTCGTAGCGCGATCGTGACGGCGTGTTCGGAGGGTAGCGCGTACGCCTCATCCAGAGAATTAGTATGCAGCGACTGACACCCGCCGAGCACGGCCGCCATGGCCTGCACGGCAGTGCGCACGATGTTGTTCTGCGGCTGCTGCCAGGTGAGCGAGCAGCCGGCGGTTTGCGCATGAAAGCGGAGCTTCAGACTGCGTTCGTCTTTGGCGCCGTAGCGGTCGCGCATGACGTGCGCCCAGATCTTGCGGGCCGCGCGAAACTTGGCGATTTCCTCGAAAAAATCGCTATGCGAGTTGAAAAAGAAACTGAGCCGCGGGGCGAAGCTGTCGATCGAGAGGCCGCGTTCGAGCGCCCAATCGACATACTCGATCCCGTCGCGCAAGGTGAACGCGAGTTCCTGCACGGCGGTCGAACCGGCTTCGCGGATGTGATATCCGGAGATCGAAATCGGATTGAAACGGGGGACGTGCTGAGCGCCGAATTGGATCGAATCGGTGACCAGCCGCATGGAGGGTCGCGGCGGGTAGATGTACTCTTTCTGCGCGATGTATTCCTTGAGGATGTCGTTCTGGAGCGTGCCGGAAATGCGCTGCCAATCGACGCCCTGCTGTTCGGCGACGGCGAGGTACATGGCCCACAGGATCGACGCCGGAGAGTTGATGGTCATGGAGACGGTCACGTCGCCGAGCGGGATGCCGCGGAAGAGTACTTCCATGTCGGCCAGCGAAGAGATCGCGACGCCGCACTTGCCGACTTCGCCGAGCGACGCGGGGTGATCGGAATCGAAGCCCATGAGGGTCGGCAAATCGAAGGCGACGGAGAGTCCGGCTTGGCCTTGCGCGAGGAGGTAATGGTAGCGCGCGTTGGTCTCCTCGGCGGTCGCGAAGCCGGCGAATTGCCGCATGGTCCAGAGGCGGCCGCGATACATGCTTTCGTGGATACCGCGGGTGTAAGGGAACTGTCCGGGAGGGGGCGGCGGGGAATCGGGACCGGTCGAATAGGAGGGTTCGAGGGGTAGCCCGCTGAGGGTCCGATAGGTCCGGGAGGCGCTTGACGGGGGCCGACCGGAAAGGGTGGGGGGCATCGCTTTTTCATTCTACTCCGTGGCACAATAGGAATCCGGTAGCGCCGCGCGCGCGTAACTAGACTCGAAAGGACACTCTCAAGAATGAAGAAGACCCTCTACAAAATGTTCGGTGTCGCCGCCATCGCGGCGCTCATCATGGTTCCCACGTACGCTGAGGACAAGAAGAAGCCCGCGAAGGCCGCGAAGGAAAAGTCGCTGTATGACCGTCTCGGCGGGAAGAAGGCGATCACGGCTGTTGTGGACGAGTTCGTGGCTCGCGTCGTTGCGGACAAGCGCATCAACGCGTTCTTCGCGAAGGCCAATGCGCCCAAGCTGAAGAAGAATCTGGTCGACCAGATCTGCCAGGCGTCGGGCGGACCTTGCAAGTACACCGGCAAGAGCATGAAGGAAGCGCACAAGGGTATGGGCATTTCCAGTGCGGATTTCAATGCACTGGTTGAGGACCTAGTGGGTGCTCTCGACAAGTTCAAGGTCGGTGAGAAGGAAAAGAACGATCTCCTCGGTGCCCTTGGCCCGATGAAGAGCGACATCGTCGAGAAGTAAATTCGTCTCTCGATTGTTTTTGGGGGGGCGGCGGGTGTCTCGCCGCCCTCTGTCTTTTGGTGGGAGCCGACGAGGGCATCGGCTGCGGGCCAGGGGGCCCACCCTCCATTTACAGCTTCTTTGCGATTACCTCGAAGTTACTCCCCAGGTTCTTAATCCCCGGTAGGTGAATGATCCCGTCGTCGAGCCAGCGCGACACGCGATAGCCCAAGCGCCATGACGGAAACAGCCCGGCCAGCGGCGAGGACGCGAAATCGAAAATGCGGTGGGTGGCGTCGAGACCGGTGCGGCGGAAAATTTCGGCGGTCGATCGCGGGTCGAGTTCGCGCTCGTCGGGAGTTTGGTAGCGGCGCATGAGATTCGGCACCAGCAGCCTTCCCAACCTGCCGGATAGTCGATACTTGCTCGGGTCCAAGCTGTAGAAAACTCCATGCGGCTTGAGGAGTGCGGGGATTTGGGCGGCGGCCTGATCGAGCTCGACATCGGGAAGATGGTGCAGGAAAAAGATTGCGATAATCGCGTCGAAGGTGCGCCCTTCGAGCATTCCCGCCTCGAGCGTAGTTTCGAGAAACTCGACGTTGCGGACGCCAGTTCGATAAGCATCCTCGCGGGCCTGGCGGATGGCCGCGGGGGACAGGTCGATCCCGGTAACGCGTTCGACGTGCGGGGCGAGGAGCAGTTCAGTGTCGCCGATCCCACAGCCCAAGCTGAGGATCGACGCGTTTCGATTCACGCCAGTGATACGCAGGATGCGGCGGACCATATAGGCTCGCAAGGCACGCACGGCGGGCTTGGCGAAGTGTTTCTGGGCGAAGCCGGAGTACAATTCCTCGTGATGAGCCAGCTCACGGGCGTGTACGTCGTGGGACAATCTACAGTATAAGGTTGGTGCGGCTGACTGGGACTTTGGAAACCCGCCGAAAGCCCCGCCCGTCTGAAGAGTACCGTCCTTCCGTAGTTCCAAATGAAGTTTGACGATTTGGGGGTTAGCAGTTTGAATCGTAGATTTGTTATGTCTTTAGCGGGGCTGTGCCTCGCGGGCGGCGCCCAGCTGTGTGCGCAACCCACTTATACGATCTCGACTTACGCCGGGAACGGGACGCGAGGCTTCGCCGGAGATGGCGGGACGGCCACCGCGGCCCAATTCGCACTTCCCTCGGGGATCACGCTCGATTCGTCGGGAAATCTGATCATTGCCGATCAATTCAACCAGCGCATTCGGCAGGTAACTCCCGGAGGCGCATCGGTTTCGACCATCGCGGGCAGCGGCACGGCCGGTTTTTCGGGCGATGGAAAGGCTGCGACTGCCGCGAATCTGTTCAACCCCTTCAGCGTCGCGGTGGATTCAAACGGAGGCGTGTATATCGCGGATTCAGGCAACCACGTGATTCGCAAAGTTTCGGGCGGGAATATCGCGCTGTACGCGGGAGGTTCCAACCTGCCTCCTGGATTTTCGGGGGATGGCGCGGCAGCGATCGGCGCTCAACTGGATAGTCCGTTCGGGGTGGCCGTCGACTCGAGTGGAAACCTTTTCGTATCGGACACCGGGAATCATCGCATCCGAAAGATCACTTCGACCGGAACCATCACCACTTATGCGGGTGGCGCGGGCGGCGGCGCTTTCGGCGGAGAAGGAGTGCCGGCGGTTACCGCGCGCTTGAATCAGCCGCGCGGTCTGCGGGTGGACGCGGCGGGCAACCTGTACATTGCCGATAGCGCGAACAATCGGATTCGCAAGGTTGCCCCTGATGGAACGATTACGACGGTGGTAGGAACCGGAACGGCTGGCTTCGCGGGAGACGGCGGGCCGGCGACCAGCGCGCAACTGAATCGTCCGCTGGATGTGGCGGTGGATGGCGCGGGCAATTTGTATATCGCCGACTACAACAATCAACGGATCCGCCGGGTGGGCGGCAACGGACTCATTACGACGATCGCGGGGAACGGGCGCGCGGCGTACGCGGGCGACGGTGGGCCGGCTATCAATGCAAGTTTGAGTTTCCCGACGGGTGTGGTGGTGGATGGATCGGGCAATGTGTACGTCGCCGACAACGCGAATAGCGTCATCCGCCTTCTGACCCGGGCGGCGGGAACTCCCGGCGTACCGGGGATCAACGGTGTGATCGGGGCGGGATCCTACGGGGCGTTTACATCGGTCGCGCCCGGATCGTGGATCGAGATTTACGGGACGAATCTTGGCTCAACCACGCGCGGCTGGGGCGCGGACGATTTTAAGGGCGTCAATGCGCCAACGGTGTTGGAGGGAACCAAAGTGACCATCGGCGGCAAGGCAGCGTTCGTCGATTACGTCAGCCCGGGACAGGTGAACGCGCAGGTGCCTTCGGATGTGACTCCGGGATCGCAGGCGATTGTGGTGGCGACCTCCACCGGTGTCAGCGCCTCGAAATCGATTACGGTGAATGCGACGCAGCCGGGACTCTTCGTGCCGTTCGCGATCGGCGGGCGCAATTTCGTGGGGGCGGTGTTTCCGGACAATGTGACTTTCGTCGCGCCGCCAGGAGCTGTGAATGGGATTACGTCGCGGCGGGCGAGACCTGGCGACACTATTACTCTTTACGGCATCGGATTCGGTCCGGTGATACCGGATACACCAGCGGGACAGATCGTGCAGGGGACCAACCAGTTGGCGGCGACACTGCAGATTTCGTTTGACGGAACTCCGGCGAGGCTTACTTATCAGGGCTTGGCTCCGGGCGCGGTGGGACTGTACCAGTTCAACCTAGTGGTCCCGAGCGTCGCGGCGAG
>DASYPO010000265.1:0-2992 GCA_036006545.1 Bryobacteraceae bacterium | reverse complement strand
TAGAGCGACGCATCCTTAACGTCGCCGGCCTTTTCGCCGAAGATCGCGCGCAGCAGTTTCTCTTCGGGCGTGAGTTGCGTTTCGCCCTTGGGAGTCACCTTGCCGACCAGAATGTCGCCCGGCTTTACCGTCGCGCCGATGCGGATGATGCCGCTCTCGTCCAGGTTGCGCAGGAAATTCTCGGCGATGTTCGGAATATCGCGCGTGATTTCCTCAGGTCCCAGCTTGGTGTCGCGCGCATCCACTTCGAACTCCTCGATGTGGATCGAGGTGTAGTAATCGTCCTTCACCAGCTTCTCGGAAACGACGATCGCGTCCTCGAAGTTATAGCCGCGCCACGGCATGAACGCGACCAGCACGTTGCGTCCCAGCGCCAGTTCGCCTGACTCGGTGCAAGGTCCGTCGGCCAGCACGTCGCCTTTGCGAACCCGCTGCCCGTGGAACACGATCGGCTTCTGATTGATGCAGGTGTTCTGATTCGAGCGCTTGAACTTGGTCAGCGTGTAAATGTCCGCGCCGACTTCACGTGAAAGCTGTCCTTCCTGGACATTGCCTTCCACACGCACGATGATGCGCTCACTGTCGACGGAATCGACCACGCCCGAGCGCTTGCACAACACGACGGCGCCCGAGTCGCGCGCAGTGACGCGCTCCATTCCGGTCCCGACGAACGGCGCTTCGGCGCGCAGCAGCGGAACCGCCTGGCGCTGCATGTTGGATCCCATCAACGCGCGGTTCGCGTCGTCGTTTTCAAGGAACGGAATCAAACTGGCCGCGACCGAGACGAGCTGCTTCGGACTCACGTCCATGTACTCGATTTCGCCTACGTGCTTCAGCACGAAGTTGCCGGCCTGGCGCGCGTTCACCAATTCCGCGGTGATCTTGCCCTTGTCGTCAAGGCCGACGTTGGCCTGGGCGATGATGTACTTGTCTTCTTCCCACGCGGACAGATAATCGCAGTGCGCTTCGAGCTCGACCGCCTGCTTTTTCTGATTGGTCAGACCCTTGCTGGTCTTGTCGGCCTCGCCGCGCGACATGACCTGGCCGACCTTGTATTCGGAATCGCCTGGATTCAGTACCCGAACTTCGTCCACCACCACGCCGTCCTTCACGCGCCGGTACGGGCTCTCGATGAAGCCGTATTCGTTGATGCGCGCGAAACACGAAAGCGAGCTGATCAAACCGATGTTCGGACCTTCCGGCGTTTCAATCGGGCAGATGCGGCCGTAGTGCGTAGGATGAACGTCGCGCACTTCGAATCCCGCGCGTTCACGCGAGAGACCGCCTGGTCCAAGTGCCGAGAGACGCCGCTTGTGCGTGATCTCGGACAGCGGGTTGGTCTGATCCATGAACTGCGACAACTGTGACGATCCGAAAAACTCGCGGATCGCCGCCATCACCGGCTTGGCGTTGACCAGATCGTGCGGCATGGCCGTCGACATTTCCTGGTACACGCTCATCTTTTCCTTGATGGCGCGTTCCATGCGCACCAATCCGATGCGGAACTGGTTCTCAAGCAGCTCGCCCACCGCGCGAACGCGGCGGTTGCCCAAGTGATCGATATCGTCCACCGCGCCGATGCCGCGGCGCAGCTTCAGCAGGTACTTGATGGTGTCGATAAAATCGCCGTGATCGAGCACGCGCCGATCCATGGGATTGCGGCTGGCGTTGCCCGGTTCCTGGAGCCATTTCTCGGGTGCGTAGTCCAAGCGCTCGTACAGCTTGATGTTGAACTTCATGCGGCCGACGCGCGAGAAATCGTATTTGCGCGCATCGAAGAACATGCCTTGGAACAACTGCGTGGCGGTATCGACAGTCGGCGGATCGCCCGGGCGCAGCTTGCGATAGATTTCGAGCAGCGCGTCTTCCTGGCGCTTCACGCCGTCCTTGCGCAGCGTGGCGGAAATGACGTTGCCGACTTCGTCCAGCTCGGGGAAGAAAACATCGAAGCCGGGAATCTTGGCTTCGATCAGCTTGGCGATGATGGGCGCGGTGATCTCGTGATTGGCTTCGACCATCACCTCACCGGTGTCCATATCGATGACATCAGCGGCGACGTATCCGCCTTCGAGATCGTTGGGCGAAACTTCCACCTGTTCGATCTTCGATTTCTGGATTTCCTTGAAGACGCTGTTGGTGATCTTGCGGCCCTGCGGCACGACTGTATCGCCGCCCTTGGTCGTTACGGCGTGCGAAAGCTTATGCCCCACCAGGCCGTCGGAAACTTTCCAGAAAAGCTTCTTGTCCTTGATGACGATGTCGTTGCACTTGTAAAACGCACGCAGAATCTCGGCGTCGGTGCGCAGCCCGAGGGCGCGCAGAAACACGGTGCCGTAGAATTTGCGTTTGCGGTCGATACGCACGTGCAGCAGGTTCTTGTTGTCGTACTCGAACTCGACCCAGCTTCCGCGATAGGGAATAATCTTGCCCAGGAAGTAGCCCTGCGCGACGACGCGTTCGAAGAACACGCCGGGCGATCGGTGCAACTGCGAAACAATCACGCGTTCAGTGCCGTTGATGATGAACGTACCGTTCTCGGTCATCAGCGGAATTTCGCCGAAGAAGACTTCCTGTTCCTTGATGTCGCGAATGGTCTTGTTACCGGTTTCGGGATCCTTATCGAAAACCGTGAGACGGATGGTAACTTTGAGCGGCGCCGCGTAGGTCATGCTGCGCTCTTCGCACTCGGTCACGTCGTACTTCAACTGCAGACCCACAGGATCGCCGCAGCGATTGCAGAAGGTCACGATGTTCTTGTTGAAGGTGCCGCAACGATGGCACAGCACGTCGCCCAGGTGAAACGGATCGGTCTTGATAGTCGCGCCGCAAGCCGGATTGCGGCACGTGGAACGGAGGTGATGCAGACCCTTCAGGTTTCCGCACTTGCACTCCCAGTTTCCGATCGAGTAATCGACGAACTCGAGCTGGCTCAACCCGCGGAAATCGGAGATCGGAAAAACGCTTTTGAAAACGCTCTCGAGGCCTGTGTCGT
>DASYPO010000264.1:0-4865 GCA_036006545.1 Bryobacteraceae bacterium | reverse complement strand
GGACTCAGTTCGAATGCGGGATTTGGCCGGTGGCTGAAGCCACCGCTGCCGGCTGAAGCCCGCGCCACGATGCCGGGGCTGACAAACTTTGTGGCGGCGTGCAGTTCCTCAATCGGTGCGTAGACGATCGGCTCCGTGGAAAGTCGATTCGCCTCTCCGCCGTGCCAGATCGTAGCACCGCCGACGCGCTCGCCTCGCGGGATTGCTCCTCGAAGCTCGACCACCAGCATCGGCCATTCATCCGCATTGAGACGGCACGCTTGCGCGATCTCATCATCAGGAAAGCAGCCGTAAGCGAGAGTCTCGCAGCCCATCGCGCGGGCCGCTAGATCGAGCGCTGCCCAGGCGTGTCCCAAATCGTGCAGGCAATATCGGTAGGCCCGATCGCGATACTTCCAGGCTTCTCTCCAGGCGATGCTGGTCAAAACAAAAGTGAGCGGCGCAGAGCTGCCGTCGAGTGGAAACGAGAACTCGCCCGCCGCGCGCTGTTCCGCCATATGCGACGACGGCCGGTAGTGATACAACCCGTCGGGCCACTGCGAAAGCCCGCGCGTGACGAAATGAAATTCGGTGGGATGCAGATTCCCGGACGACGGATTCACTCGCAGCGCGTAACGATATCCGGTGGAAGGAACCAGCTTCGAAGCGCTGATCGCGGCGCTATGGAACAACAGTTGCGAGAGGAACGCGGAACCGTCGACCACGCCCCCTGTTCCGCAGCTGCCTGCGAGAAGTTCAAGCGCGGGAATTTCAAGCGAGTGCGGATCTGCGGGAAGATCCAGGACGGGAACCCCTTCGTAGTGACGAAACGGGTCGGGCATGTTCGCCCAGTCGAGAAAATGCTGCGTCCGCCGCAACTTCTCCGCGGTGTGTTTGGTGAAGTTGTGGTATTCGCGCCAGGTCAACTGTTAGGAAGTTCCTTCCAGCGGCGCGCGCCACCGGAAAAGGAAGAAGTGATGGCCGCACAAAGCGCAGCGATAGGGAGAGAGCAGCCAGTGCAACGCACGCTCCCAGCTATTACGAGTCCCAACACCTCTGAAATCGACCGACTTGCAATAGGGGCAGTGTGCGGTGCTCATGCTTAGCCCGAGGTATCGGTCTTCGAAGCGCTGGTGGTCACGCGCGCATGTCCGCCCCGGAAAGCCGGCGTTTTCTGTGCGCCGAACGCGGGATTTTTTACATCCGCGGCGCCACTTCGCTCTCGCGCTGCCTGGATTTCTTCGGGTGTTCGCAGATCCGGCTCGGACACCTTCACGCGGCTTTTTGCGCGATCGACCTGACGTTTGTGTCGTTTTTGTAGTCGCTTATCCATACTTCCATCCTCCTATTGCGGTTGAGGACCTCGCCAGGCCGCTCCGAGATTTTCGGTAGCCGGCTTACGTGGGGGTCTTCGCTTCGCAGCCGCGGCCAAACGGGTGGCCGCGCAATCTCGAGAATAGACCAGCATTTCTTCTTCCGTAAAAGTTAGCTCGCGGGTTTCATCGGCTTCGTCGCGCCGCTCCAGAAGACCGCGGCACAGCAGCGGAAGCTCCTGCATCGGGATCGCATAGCGGCGAACCATACTCATATCGGCTCGCACGGTGAAGGGGACGCGTATGGCACCCGCCCCGACGCGGGCGAATGCGAACACGCGGAACCCTAGTTCCTGGGTGAACCCGGTGAGGACGAACTGCAATTTTACGCTCATTAGAAGGCCAACTTTCGCTTGGATTCCGGCCGCTGTAATCGCAACGAAAGTCCGGCTCGGGAGGAGTGACTGGCCGGGAGCGCGTTTCTGGCGCGCTCCGGCCGTAGAGAAGGGGTAACTACCAGCGATTATTACGACGTTGGCCGCCGCCACCGCCGCCAAAGCTGCGCTCGGTCTTCGGACGAGCTTCGTTGACGTTCAACGCTCTGCCGTCGAGCTCTCTGCCGTTCAATTCCGCGATGGCGCGATCCGCTTCCGCGTTTCCGCTCATCTCGACGAATCCAAACCCTCTCGCTTGGCCGGTATCGCGATCGGTAACAATGCTGACGCGGTCCACGGTTCCATACTGCTCAAACAATGCGCGCACAGCACCTTCGGTTGCCCCAAAGCTGAGGTTTCCGACAAAAATATTCTTCATTCCAATTATCCTTTGACTAAAAACTGAGGTTGGTGAATCGGGGCAGGATCGGACGAGGGCGGTAAGACCGGACTAATACGACGATGCCAAAACACAGACATTTACACTATACCACGGAAAGGGCTTAGGGACGACCCTGCGGCTTAGGTGCGTCGACACGCATTTCATCGGTCAGGCGATCACGTGTCCGGCGATACGCGATTTCAGCCGCGGCAGCCCGGCCTTCGGCCGCGTCATCCTGCACCTGATCCGGGCTAGTCCCCTCGATCTGCTGCAAACGACTGACTTGTAACGCCCATTCGTTGAAGGCGCCGCGGTATTCTTCCCGCAGGCGCTCGTTGGTCAGATCCTGGTCCGTAGTTCTGGAGCTCACGTAAGAGAAGACGCGTTTCAGCACCGCATTGTGACCGAGAGGAGCAAAATAGTCCAGTTTCTGTCCAATTGGAGGGCGGGTCACTAACCCGCGTGCGACCGCTGGTAGCGCCCAAGACAAACGGCTAATCTTCCCTCCACCTTCTGACGATGTGAAGTAGATGGCACCGTGGTCAGAAGACTTCTCGACATATGGCCTGGACGAAATCTTGAGGACGCAGGCTGAGAACCGCGCCTGGAGCAAAGAGCTTCGCCGCAGGAATAACGATTTGGTGAACAGCCGCCTGGCGAACCAGATCACCCAAGCCGATTACGTTGCGGATCGCAAGCTCATGCATGAGGATTCCGCGGAATGCCGCCGCCGGGCGAACATCCTGGACTCGCAGATCTCCCGCCGTACTGTTCGTCCACTGGTTCGCGAGAGCTAGAGAGCGACTACGCACGCGCCGCGCCACGTAGCACACGGGTATCGCATTCGATTGCGCGCGACGTAGATACCTGCCATACTTAGGACACCTCGATCCGAGAGCCTCGTCGTATCTGGTTGCAGTGGCGTTTCTCTTCTTTCCAGGTAAAAAGGCTCGCATGCTACACCAATCGCAAAATTCAAAATCCAGAACCGCCCAACCGGTCGAAAGCATCCTTGCGTGAGTTCCAACACGATGGAGAAAGGTGAACGCAAACTGCTGAACTCTACGGACGTGATCGCAAGTCTTCGCGACCTCATCGTGCATCTACATCGCTCGAATGGACCTCGGGCCGAAATCATTGTGGAAGATGTCGCTGCGTGTCTAAAACAAGCCATAGACTCCGGCGCCGATCCGGACAGTGAGGAAATGCAGCGGACGCAGCAGACCATGTTCGCCATCGAAGAGGTTCGTGTGCTGCTTGGGCAGCGGGACTACGAAGGCGCCGCGGTTGCCGCGCGAGATGCCGCCAAGGAATGGCGTCAGCCTCCGGCGAAAGCGTAGGCTTCTCCACCAACGTCGTAGCGTTTGCCCGACGATCCCTTCTTCATCGTCACCGGTGTACCCTGAAATCCGGTGATTTCCGCTAACGATTTTCAGCGCCAATGGGCCGATACGGAGCCCGATTTGAGCCGCGCGTTTCAACGCGTGATGGCCAGCGGCTGGTACATCCTGGGCGCGGAAGTACGGCGCTTTGAAGAAACCCTGACGGAGTTTTGGGGCTTGCACCACGCGATCGGCGTCGCGAGCGGCCTGGACGCGATCGAAATCGCACTGCGCGCTCTAGGCGTTCAACCCGGCGACAAGGTCCTAACCACACCGCTCTCCGCCTTCGCGACCACGCTTGCGATCGTGAAGCTCGGCGCTGTTCCCGTGTTCGTCGATACCGACGCGCATGGGTTGATCGATCTTGCGCTCGCGCGCCGGCGCTTGTCGGACCCGGGCGGTATTCGCTTCTTCGTGCCTGTGCATCTGTACGGGCACTGCTGTGATCTTGTGGAGTTGGCACGATTGCGGGAAGAATTTTCGCTGGGCGTAGTCGAAGACTGTGCGCAGTCGATTGGCGCGAGCTTTCGGGGCGCGGCGTCGGGATCGGTGGGCCAGTTTGCCGCGACCAGTTTCTATCCGACGAAGAATCTGGGGGCGATCGGCGACGGCGGCGCGATCTTGACCAGCGATGCCACGCTCGACGCATCGGTACGTGTGCTGCGCGATTACGGGCAGACCAGCAAATACCGGCATGGCGCGATCGGCTACAACAGCCGTCTCGACGAGCTGCAGGCGGCTCTGATGCACGACGCATTTCTGCCGCGCCTCAGCGGCTGGATCGCGCGGCGGCGTGCGATCGCGAGTCGTTATTTCGAACGCATCCGCAATCCCGCGATTCGGTGTTTAGGCGCTCCGGCGGGATCGGATTCGAGCTGGCATTTGTTTCCGGTGCTGGTCGACGCGGATCGTAAGCCTGCGTTTCTCGAATACCTCAAGTCGAACGCCGTGGGAGCGGGCGAACATTATCCCGTCGTGATTCCCGACCAGCACGCGCTCGACGGCGTGCCTCACGAAATCGTTGGCGCGTTGGACAACGCCCGCCGCATCGCACACGGTGAGGTCAGCCTGCCCATCCATCCTTACCTACGGGATGACGAGGTGGCAGCCGTGATCGACGTGTGCAATCGGTGGACGGGCCGTTAGGTTTACGAAACTGACCGCTTCCTGCGGCGTAGAAATCCGAGGCCCAGCAAGCCCGCGCTGACCAAAACCACACTGGCGGTTACCAGTATTTCCAGAGAGGAGAGCTGATCACCGATCAACCAGGACCGGACAGATCACATGTTAACGACATTCATTAGACGGGCATTGACTAGGTGCCCCTTTTGCGCCTATACTACCGCCTGTACTGTGTTGATTTAGTTCATACGGA
>DASYPO010000263.1:0-10875 GCA_036006545.1 Bryobacteraceae bacterium | reverse complement strand
GGTCACGCGGGTTTCCTGGGACGGCCGGGGAAGATTCGCGACGGCGGTGGTCGTCGCCGGCGCAGCGCCGGTCGATACCTCGGGCGAAACCAGGCCCGCCCCGGTGACGTACATCGAGATGAACTTGCCGCGCGATGCCGTCGTGTAGGGCACCTGTGCTCCTGAAACATCGGTGAAGATTCCCGGCGCGACGGCGCTGAGCGAAATATTTTGCGTGCTCACCTGTCCGTTGTTGTTGATCGCGACGAGCGCGTTGCCGACCGCGGTCTCGTAGGGAATCTGGAGATTGATCTGACTCGGCGAGACGTAATATAGCGGCGCGGCGACTCCGTTCACCGTAACAGCGACGCCTTTCATCGAGTACGGAAGCGGCACGGCGCTCGCGCTTTGGGTTGATGGCGCAAACTGCGTACCGAAGACGCTCAGAATCATTCCGGGCGCGAAAGTCTGGCGGAACGACGCGCCGTTGCCAAAGCCCGCTATGGATGGCATGCTTCCGGTCCCGGTGGTCGTCGAGCTGACGCTGACGGTGACAGTAGCGGTCGCACTGCTAGAGGAGCCGCTGGGATTGTACGTGGCTGTAATCGTCGCGCTGCCGACGGGGAGTTGCGATCCGCGAACGGCCAAAGTCGCGGTTGCGGTTCCCGCCGATCCGACCAGTGCGGCGGATCCAAGCGGCGTGGATCCTGCGGTGAAAGTCACCGAACCGGACGGAGTGGATCCGCTAGCGCCGCTGACGGTCGCCGTGAGGTAGGTCATGTCAGTGGCGCTGAGGCTGCGCACATTCGACAAGAGCGAAATGTTGGTTGTTCCCGACGATGAAACGCCGGCCCACGCCATGGCGAGCTTGAACACATCGAAGGAGCCGAGTCCCGTAACATTGTCGTAACCGGGACCAGCGTTGTATCCAACCGGCGTCGGCGTACACCTTCGCGGGCATGCCACGGTGACAATGTTGTTGCCTTCGGTGATGTCGTGAAAAATGTCCGGCGAGTTTTTTGCAAACGCGTAGAATCCGGGATTCATGTTGCCCATGCCGGGATTCGCCTGGACGCCACGCGCGACCAGCAAATGGTTCATGAGCGCCGCAACACCGGCCATCACCGGAGTAGGAACCGATGTTCCGCCGAAGACTTCCTGCTTGCCTCCGGTGTAAACCAGGTAGCCGACGTGATTCGCCGAAGCGGTCATCGAAACGTCGGGCAGGTGACGCGCCGCGTCCGTGAAGCCGAGATTGTTCTGCCACGCGGGTTGGGCGAAGTACGTGCTCAAGCCGCCTCCGGTGCTGGAGGGTTCGCCGTTGATGACACTATCGTTCCAGGCTGTCTCTGGAATGTAGGAGCGCGCCGATGCGCGGTTCGCGTCGTTGGTCGTATTCCAGTAATTGCCCGAGCCTTCGTTGAATTGGGTGCCTCCGACCGCGGTTACTTCCGGAATGCTGGCCGGCACATCGACGGCAAGTCCGGGATGGCTGGTATCGCCACAATCCGCGGCGCCCGAGTCGCCGGACGCCGAGAACCAGGTGATGCCCTGCGCGATGGCCTGCCGCGCCGAAGTTCGTAACGACAGCGCTTCCGCGCGCGGATACTCCAGTTCGCACAGCCCGTAGCTGGTGCTTACCACCGGCGCCAGGTTCTGATCGATCGCGTATTGCACAGCGTCCATTACGTCGTCCGAGTAGACGTAGAGAATGGCCGCGTTGCGCGCGACTGCACCGGCCCACTCGATATCCAGGTGCGCTTCGGGCACATCGTCCGTAGAGACCCCGGGATCTTTCAAGCCCGGAACGAGAATTACCTGCGGATCGTTGGCCGGCAGATTGAACGTCGTGCGGAAACGGCGGATGTCGGCGAGATCGATCTGGGTTTGTCCGGCGATCACAATTTTTTGTCCGGTACCGTCGATGCCGGCGCCATACAGGGAATTTATGTTGTAGATGGTCGCGAGATCGTCAGGCGACAGGTAGTGACTGCCGCCGGAAGTAAAGTTCGGATCCAAGCTGCGGCGTTGTGCCAAGCGGCGGGGCTGCATCTTGAAGTTATTCAGCCCGCGAATTC
Source organism: Bryobacteraceae bacterium (assembly GCA_036006545.1). Taxonomy (GTDB): domain Bacteria; phylum Acidobacteriota; class Terriglobia; order Bryobacterales; family Bryobacteraceae; genus Palsa-187. Next base: position 8,818 of record DASYPO010000263.1, on the reverse strand, counting down.
CGCGGACCACGGCACCCAGCGCTTCGGGGACCGACGGCACGGTCGCATTCGCGAAGCGAAGCTCGCCGTCCGCCAGGTAATGATGCAGCTCGGTTCGAAACGCGGTTTGGATGCGGGCGGCAGTCCCACTCACCGCGATCCACGCGCGGCTGCGCGCAACTGACGCGATGGTCAGTCCCTGCGATTCGAGCCATTCGTTGACCTTGGCCAAATCCGAATCGTTCAATCCGAAACGTTGCGCGTATTCTTCGGGGATAAGCCAGCGGTGATAATTCGGCGCTCCGGGCGTCTGCTGTTCGGTGAGCAGTTGGTCCAGTTCCGCCTGTTGGGCAGCGGTGGGCTCGAAGGTGATGGTGATGTTACGGATCAGGAGTCCGGGGTCGACCATGCCTTGGTCGGTTTCGGCTAAGGCCCGGGGATGGACCTGCCCGGCGAGCATGATCCGGCGGTTGTTATCGATCGGACGGTTGAGGCGGGCCGGCTGGGCGGCGGCAATCACGGCGAATAAACACAATGCGCCTAATAAGTTACAGCTCTTCATAGGGATCTCATCGGCGGACGCGGGAACCACTTAATCTTGGCGTACATAGCACCAGACGCCCACGCCCCTGATCCCGTTGCGGTTAAGTCTGTAAAATGATCCCCATGAAATATACGAGTTGGGATGCGGTGCCGCTGGAATCGATGAGCGAATTGATCTCGCGCAAGATCGTGACCGGCGAAAAGGCCATGGTCGCGCAGGTGTTCCTCAAGAAAGACGCTGTCGTTCCCGAGCATCACCACGAAAGTGAGCAGATTACCTACATCATGGAGGGCGCGCTGCGGTTCGAACTCGAAGGCCGGAGCGTGGTGGTGCGGAAAGGCGAGGTGCTGACTATTCCGTCGAATGTTCCGCATCGCGCGGTGGCGCTGGAGGACACGCTCGATCTGGATATTTTCTCTCCCATTCGTCAAGACTGGTTGACCAAGGACGACGCGTATTTGCGACGCGGCGAACGCGAGAAGACCTAAGTATGGATCTGGGATTGAAGGGACGCGTCGCGCTGGTTGCCGCATCGAGCCAGGGGCTGGGAAAAGCGGTCGCGCTGGGATTGGCGCGGGAAGGCGCGAAGCTGGCGCTGTGCGCGCGAAACGCGACGACGCTCAAAGCGACTGCCGAAGAAATTCGACGCGAGACAGGGGCGGACGTATTCGCGTCGCCAGTCGACGTGACGATCGAATCCGCGGTGCTCGAGTTCGCTGCGGCGACGCATGCGCGTTTTGGAACGATCGATATTTGCGTCGCCAATGCCGGCGGTCCGCCCGCAAAGCCGTTCGATGCGACGACGACTGACGAATGGCGTCGCGCGATCGACCAGAACTTCATGAGCACGATGTACCTGGCGCGCGCGGTGTTGGGGGGCATGCGCGAGCGCAAGTGGGGACGGTTCGTCGCAATCACGTCGCTGACGGTAAAGCAGCCGGTCGACGGATTGATTCTTTCCAACTCGGTCCGCGCCGGCGTCGCGGGACTGGTGAAGAGTCTGTCGAACGAATACGCCGCGCACAACGTGCTGGTGAACAACGTGTGCCCCGGTTATACAGCGACCGATCGACTGGTCGAGTTGTCGAGCACGCTGGCGAAAGCAGGCGGCGTGACCATCGAGGAGATCGAGCGGCGCTGGACTGCGTCGATTCCGCAGGGTCGTCTGGCGCGGCCCGAAGAGTTCGCGGACGCAGTGGTGTTCCTGTGCTCGGAGCGGGCTAGCTACATCACCGGGCAATCGATTGCGATTGACGGGGGATTCGCGCGGGGACTGCTGTAAAGCAGGGGACAGCGGCCAGGGGCTAGCGGACATAAGTGAGGGCTACAATTCGCTTATGAAATCGATCAGCCGTTTGGGAGTGGGCACCTTGGTGGTGTTCGCTGCTGCCGCCGCGTTCGCGCAACCTTCGCAACCGCCGCTCGATGCGGCCGAGCGCACACGCTGGTTTCAGGAGGCGAAGTTCGGAGTGTTCATTCATTGGGGCGTCTATTCGGTAGTCGGCCGACACGAATGGGCGCGTCATCGTTTTGAAATTCCGCAAGCCGAATACGACAAGATCGCGCGCACGTTCAACCCGGTGAACTTCAACGCGGACGCGTGGGTCGACCTGGTGAAGAACGCGGGCGCGCGCTACATGGTAATCACGTCGAAGCATCATGACGGGTTCAGCATCTATCGCAGCAAGGTGAGCGATTACGACATGGAGATCACGCCCTACAAGGGCGATCCGCTGAAGCTGCTGGCTGATGCGGCCAAGAAAAAGGGCGTGCGTTTCGGGTTCTATCACTCGATCATGGACTGGCATCACCCCGATTACATTCCCAAGCGCGATTGGGAAGTTCCCGGGCAAACGACGGGCGGCAACATCGACAAGTACACCGAGTTCATGAAGGCACAGCTTCGCGAACTGCTGACGCAGTACGGCGATATCGCGACCATCTGGTTCGACGGTGAGTGGGAGCACTCCATCGAAGAGATGCACTCGGACGAGGTGTTCGACATGATTCGGCAGCTTCAGCCGAACGCGCTGATCAACGATCGAATCTACAAGCGCGCGCCGGGGAATCGCGCCGATTATGGAACGCCGGAGCAATTCGTTCCGGCGACGGGGATGAAAGATCCGTCCGGCAAGCCGATCCTGTGGGAAAGCTGCGTCACGATCAATACCGATAGCTGGGGCTACAACCAATACGAAACCGATTTCAAAACGCCGCGCGATTTGATTCGCATGCTGATCGAAGTGGTAAGCAAGGGTGGCAATCTGCTGCTTAACGTGGGTCCCACGCCCGACGGCCGCATCCAGGAAGAATTCGCGACGCGCCTCAATGCGATGGGCGCGTGGATGAAAGTCAACGGCGACGCGATCTACGGCACGACCGCGAGTCCGTTCACACGCATGCCGTTCTTCGGACGCGCCACGGTGAAGGGCAACCAGCTTTATTTGCACGTATTCCAATGGCCGTCATCAGGCGAGTTGCGCGTGCCGGGGCTGAAGAACCTGGTCCACTCCGCGAAGCTGCTGGCGAATTCCTCGGTCACGATGAAGACGCGGCGCGACGGCGACGACATCGTCGTTACGCTTCCTGCGACGGCGCCCGATCCGGTCGCGAGCGTGGTGGTGCTGACACTGGACGGCGCGCCGACGGTGACTCCGTTCTCGATTCGGCCCGATGAGAAAGGAACGTTCTGGCTGGGCGCGGAGTCGGCGGAGATCGAATCGAATCTGGGGCAGCGCGCCAAGAAAGAGAATCTGCTGAATCATGTTTTCATTACGCGCTGGTCGCGCGCCGCGGACGTGCCGACCTGGGTGATCGATGTTCCAAAAGCCGGCCGCTACAAGGTCGAGATGAGCTATGGCGCGGCAGGCGCGAGCGTAGGAACCGCGTTTACGTTGTCGGCGGGTGACGCGTCGGTAGCAGGCACCGTGGAGCGATCCAAGTCGGGCGATCTTGTTTTTCACACGCACCCAATCGGAACCTTGACGCTGCAGGCCGGTGAACAGACGCTCAAGCTGAAAGCGGAGACGCGCGGCGACGCGGCGATGAATCTGGAAGGCGTGAAGTTGACCCGCGTTGAGTAAGCCGGATTCGTTTCGCATCCTGACGCGCGAGATCGTGGCGTGCGAATTGTGCCCGCGTTTGCGGGAGCACTCGCGCCACATGGCGGCGATCAAGCGCCGCGCTTTTCTCGATTGGGAGTATTGGGGCAAGCCCGTGCCTCCGTTCGGCGATCCCAATGCGCGGGTGCTGATCATCGGACTGGCGCCCGCTGCGCACGGCGCGAATCGCACGGGTCGCATGTTCACTGGCGATCGCTCCGGCGATTTTCTGTATCGCGCCCTCGAGGAGACCGGTTTCGCGTCGCAGGCGTCGAGTGTTTCGCGAGACGATGGGCTGACGCTGACCGACGTCTATATCACCGCTGCGGCTCGCTGTGCGCCACCTGACAATAAGCCGACACCGGGCGAGTTCGCGAACTGCCGGGTCTTTCTTGAGCGGGAATTAGACCTGCTCAAGGAGCTGCGCGTCGTGGTAGCTCTCGGCAAGCTGGCGTTCGACGCGTATCTCGGTATCCTGCGCGACCGCGGCGTGATCCAGAGCCGCGCCGCGTTCACCTTCGGTCACGATCGAGAATTCGTAATCGCCCCTGGCGCGCCGGTGCTGGTCAGCTCGTATCATCCGAGCCAGCAGAACACATCCACAGGAAAACTCACCGCGCCGATGTTGCACCAGGTTTTCGAGCGCGCCAGAAGACTCGCGGGGATCTGATATTATTCACGCGTGGTCCTACGCCAGTCGCTGAAGTTCATTCTCGCCAGTTATCTTCTTTGCTTGGCCGTGGTCGTCGGAATTTTCGTGCTCTGGCAAATGGAGAAGTCGGCTGGAACGCAGGCGGAATATTTGCAGTGGCTGTTTCTAGTCCCCGGGGTGATGCTGATCATGACTATGGTGCGCCACGTGCAGCGCCGGCTCACCAAGCTCACTGTACTGGACGATCGGCTGCGCTACGAAGCCGGCCTTTTGTCGAAAACCACTCGAACCATGGAGCTGTCGAAAGTCCAGGATGTGCGAGTGGATCAGAGCCTGGCGCAGCGCATTTTCGGTATTGGGGATTTGTCACTCGAGACCGCGGGTGAAACCAGCCGCATCGAAATTGACATGATCGACAACCCGCAGGCCGCGGCCGATCACATTCTGGAGTTGTCACGGGCGCAGCGTCCGCGGTCAGTGCCACCTGGCTCGCCGCCGCACGAGGGGTTGTAAGATTTCGGAGTTCGAAATCCTCGGCTGAAGCCGAGGCTGCGGGCTTAAGCCCGCGCCACCAGCGTCGCTCCTGGCTCCTGCTACAGTCCCTCGCAGGCTTCGTCGACACTCGGAAAGAACTTGAACACCGTATCGAGGCGCGTGACGTGGAACGCATCTCGTACGGGAGCGGTGGGACACGCGAGCCGCATCTTGCCGCCCACCGGCGTCAGACGACTGTAAGTATCGATGAAGCGGCCGATACCGGTGGAATCGATATGCGTCACGCCGCTTAGGTCGAACACCAGGTTCTTGCGACCGTTCTTGATCAGTTGCGGCACCAGCGATTCCAGTTGCGCCGACTCCGCGCCCAGCATCAACTTGCCGCGCAGCGTGATCACGCTGGTCACGTCGGTCCGATCCTCGTGTTCCACCACCAGCGGCATGCGCGCTATTCCACCTTATCCAGAGTCTCTTTGAAGGTGTTCACTTTGCCGTCTTCGAGCTTGGAAGTCCCTTCGCGCAGCAGCGCTTTGCCATCCGCCGAGACAGTGTACTTGGTTTCAGTAATCACCGCCGTGCCTTTTTTGTGGGAAACAGTCCACGCGCGCGCGCCCTGTGGTCTGATCGAAACATGGTCGTAGGTAGCTGAGCCAGTCAAGTCGTAATCTTTGGCGTCGAACCGCGCGAAATAATTCGCGCCGCGCTTCTGACCGTCGACCAGGACGCTGGCGGATTGATAGCGAATGCCGTCGCGCTCTTCGAGAATCCTCAACTCCAGCGATTTCGGAAGATCACCGACGCTAAACGACGATTGAGCGACGTTCAGTACCCACTTGCCCGCCAGCGGCGTCTTGGGTCCCGGCAATTCCTTCATCAGCATGTTTCGATAGGCAACCACACTGCCGAGATTGTGCTGCTGCAAAGCGAGGTGCCCGGCTGTGTGCGTGTTCTTCTCGTCAATATAATCCACGGTTTTTTTGTCATTGACGAAAATCTGAATGTGATTGCCGTCGGCGATGATGTGCTGTGTGAACCACGTGTCCGGAGGCACCAACTGATCGAGGACCTTGACGAAGTTATATAAGCTGCCGCTGCGGACCGGATCGCGATGCGAGCTGTTTACCTGCGCCTCATAACCTTTGGGGAAACCTGGCCCGAAAGCTGTGCGGAAGTACATCCCGGAGTTGCCGCCGTCACTGATCTTGACTTCCGATTTGAACTCGCAGTTGACGCAAATCTTGCCCATGTAGAAAAGGTGACTGGCGTCGCCATCGCCCGTGATGGTTCCATCTTTGACGGTCCACGATCCCGGCCGCTCGTTGGCTTTCCAGCCGTTCAGCGTCTTGCCGTCGAAGATCGTCGTCCAACCGTCGGCGGCCCAGGCGCCGGTCGCGAACACGAGCAATAGTAGAGTCTTCACGCGGTCCCCCAATTGAGGCAGTTTATCGCAATCCCAGGTCGCAGATCGTATGGAGGCGGGCGGCGGCGCTAGTTGCTATCGGTGGCGAACGGATTCTTACCCACCAGTTCGACACCTTTGGGCCACTTTGCGCCTTCGGCGATCCACCGCCGCAGGGTCTCCAGTTCCGCGGGCGACAGCTTCTTCTGCCCGGGCGGCATGAAACCGGTTTTCGCAGCCAGGTAGATCCGGCTTTCGTCGGGCTTTTTCGCGACAAGGGCCAGCATGGCGCGTTCTTTCTTATCGACGCGCAGACCTTTCATCGCCCCCGAGTCGCCGTGGCAGCGGACGCAATGATTCTCGAGAATCGGCTTCACGTCGCGAAGGAATTTCACTTTGGCGACGGCGGGTGTGGCGAAGGCGAGGATCGTGGCGATGAGCATGACGCGCATTGTTGGAATTCTAGCCATTGTCAGGCGACCCTGCTTGCGGGTTATGGAAGAGATCGCCTACCGGACGGCAGGCGGCTAAGCGACCGCCTGCCCCACAGGGCTGACTGCTCCACAGGACTGCCGGGACCACAGAGTGGGCTACATACTAAGAGCATGAAACTTTCCGACCTCGCCTCCGCACTGGAATGCGAACTGCGCGGTGCAGGCGACATGCAGATCACGGGCGTCGCGGGCATGGAACAAGCCTCCGCTAGCGAACTGACGTTTCTCGCGAATCCGAAATACGCGCACAAGTTGAAACACACGCAGGCCGCCGCCGTGCTGGTGGCCGAGCCGACGGAGCAAGTTGGCATACCTCAGCTTCTTTCGAAAAACCCGTACCTGGATTTCGCGCGCGCGCTGGCGTTGTTCTACCAACCCCCGCGGCCGGCGCCGGGACTTCACCCGCTGGCCTCGATCGACCCCTCGGCGCGTATCGCGCGGCAGGCCTATGTGGGACCCTTCGCAGTGATTGGAAAAAACGTTGTCATCGGAAAGAATGCGGTGGTGCATGCGCACGTGGTGATTTACGAAGGCGCCCAGATTGGCGACGATTTCTACGCGCACTCGCATGCGGTTGTGCGCGAATACTGCCGCATCGGCGACCGAGTCACGCTGCAGAACTCGGTGATCGTCGGCGGCGACGGATTCGGATTCGCGAAGCGCGGCGACGGTACGCACGCCAAAATCGTGCAGAGCGGCGTGACGGTGATCGAAGACGACGTGGAGATTCAAACGCTCACTTCGATCGACCGCGCGACGGTGGGCGAGACGCGCGTGCGCCGCGGCGCGAAGATCGACAGCCTGGTTCAGGTCGGCCACGCGTGCACGGTCGGAGAAGACAACATCATTTGCGCGCAGACAGGACTGGCTGGATCGACCGTGCTGGGCAAAGACGTATTGCTGGCGGGACAGGTGGGCGTTTCAGGTCACCTGACCATTCATGATCACGCGATCGTCTACGCGCAGAGTGGAATCGGCGGCGACGTGGCGGAGCGAGCGGTCATGTCCGGTTCGCCGGCGTTTGAAGCGCGCGATTGGCTACGCGCCGTCACGGCCTTCCCGAAACTGCCGGAGATGTTGAAGGCAATGCGACAATTAGAAAAGCGGCTGGCGCAGCTCGAGCAAGCCGCTTCGCCCTCCGCATGAAAGAACGATCCTACGACGGCCGCTTGCCGCTGGCCTATCGCAACCAGGAGTTCATGGACACGCCCGACGCACGGGCGCTGCGTATCCTGAGCGAATATCTGTATCCGCACTCGCAATTCCGGCACCAGCGGATTCACGACACCATCGTTTTTTTCGGGTCGGCCCGACTGGCGGAGGATGGACCCGACGGGCGCTACTACAACGACGCTCGCGAACTGGCGCGGCGCGTGACCGAATGGTCCGACCGGCTGGCGGAATCCAGCCGGCGCTTCGTAGTGTGCAGCGGCGGCGGCCCCGGAATTATGGAAGCGGCAAATCGTGGCGCGAGCGAGGCGGGCGGCAAGACCGTCGGTCTAAACATCGGCCTGCCGTTCGAACAACGGCCCAATCCATTCGTTCCCAAAGATCTGTCTTTCGAGTTTCATTATTTCTTCATGCGCAAATTCTGGTTTGCGTATTTGGCCAAAGCGTTGGTGGTTTTTCCCGGCGGATTTGGCACCTTGGACGAGTTGACCGAGATCCTGACGCTGTGCCAGACCCAAAAACTCGAAAAAAAGATGGTCGTGATTCTGTACGGATCCGAATTCTGGAAAGAGGTGCTTAACTTCGATGCGCTGATCCGGCGGGGCATGATTTCCGAGGGCGACATGCAACTCTTCTCGTTTGCGGACGACGTCGCGAGCGCGTTCGATCTACTGGAAGCCGGTCTCACCAAGTTTTATCTGGACCCGGATAAAGAAAACCCCGCCATTTCTAAGTCGAGAGTGTGACCCGCGTGCCGGTTCGCGTCCAAGCTTTCTTTCGGGTGATCGGGCGCGTCGGGATTACGTTCCTGGTGCTGCTCTGCGTATGGGCCGTGCTGGACCGCTTCACGTCCCGGCCGCAATTGCAGCTACTGGTGCTGATCAGCCTGGTGATCAGCGGCATATGGCTGGCCGTCCGTTTGCTGCGCATCGCTGTCCGCCAAGCCACCTGGCGTTTGCGCAACCGGCTGTTGGTTACCTATCT
>DASYPO010000262.1:0-15358 GCA_036006545.1 Bryobacteraceae bacterium | reverse complement strand
ATTGGCCGGCCAGGGGGCCGGCCGCGGACCTGGGGGTCCGCCCTCCAACTTTCTTCACCGCCCTTGACTCGCCGTACGATTTCTTCTATTATGTAGAAATTGTGAAGGGTGACTACCTGGGCGAATTCGAGCAGCTTGTACTCGCTGCCCTGCTGCGCCTGGGCGACAACGCCTACGGCATGTCGGTACGCCGGGAAATCGAAGCGCGCACCGGCAGGCAAGCGGCCATCGGCGCAGTATACGCCACGCTCGAGCGGCTCGAGACCAAAGGCTATATTTCTTCGTCCGAAGGCGATCCGACGCCTGAGCGCGGCGGTCGCGCCAAGCGTTTCTTTCGCATAAAGGCGGATGGCGAACGCGCGCTGCACGAATCGCAGGAGACCATGCGCCGGATGATGACCGGGCTCAAAACCAAATGGAGCGCGACATGATGACGTGGCTCCTGAGACTGGTCTTGCCACGTGGCGATCGCGACGCAGTGCTCGGCGACCTTATCGAGGAACGTGCGCTGCAAGCCAACTCCGACCGTTGGTATCGACAACAGGTCTTGCGCTCGATCGCCGCAATCGTGTGGATGCGAATCCGTCGTTGCTTGTGGCTCAAGACTCTCGGTGCGGCGCTGGTGGGTTACCTGGTAGTGGTCGTGTTGGTGATCGCGAACAGGGTCCTGATGAGCGTCGCGCCTAACGCCACGGCATATACGATTGCGACTCTCGTCGCCGATTTCGGCGTGATGATTTTGGGAAGCTACGTGGCCGCGAGGATGCGCCCGCGTGCACCGATCACCTTGGCTGTAATTACTGCGGTGATGGGGATAGTTTCGCTCCTGCAAACGGGAGATCGCGCATCCCGAGAGTATCAATTTTTCCTGATCGTTGTTGGCCCTGTTGGCGCGCTAATAGGCGGCAGAATTCGCGCGTGGCAAAGGAGGAATGCATGACAGACCTCGACAAACTGCAAGGCGTGTGGAAGATCGTAGCGCTCGAAATGGAAGGACACGCCGTCGCGCCGGCTGCGTTCGGCGAAGCGAAAATCGAGTTGAGCGGGTCGCGTTTCAAGACGACCGCGATGGGCGCTGCCTACGAAGGCACGGCGACATTCGACGAGAGCAAATCGCCGCGCGAGTTCAATCTCAACTTTGAAACTGGTCCCGAAAAGGGCAACGCGAGCCTGGGGATTTACGAGCTGGACGGCGACACATGGCGGATTTGTTTGTCGACTCGCGGCTCGACGCGGCCAGCGAAGTTCGCGGCGGAACCGGGGACGGGATTCGCGATCGAGGTGCTGAATCGCGTCTGACTTACCGGCCGGACCTGGGGGTCGGGCGCGGACGAGGGCGTCCGCCCCTCATTGCGCCAGTTCGGCTGAAGGCCCGGCGCATGGAATCGGGACTGCCGAAACCGGCGCGCGCCGCAGCTTCCTTCATGCTGTAGCCGGAGCCTTCGAGCAACATGCGCGCGGCGTCCACCCGCGCCTGTTCGACAAATCGTGCAGGCGTAACGCCTTTTTCGGCCGTGAATACGCGCGCGAAATGACGCGGGCTCATGCCGCAGTGGTGCGCCAGCGCTTCGACACTCAAATCGGCGGTAAGGTGATCGAGGATCCAGCCGGGCAGGTCTTCGATCGGGCGACGCGCGCTGCTTTGCGCGGAGAGTACGCTACTGAATTGCGATTGCCCGCCGGGACGTCGCGCGAACATCACCAGGTCGCGCGCAATTTTGAGGGCTACGGCGGGTCCCTGGTCCTGTTCGACCAGCGCCAGCGCAAGGTCGAGCCCGGCGGTCACACCGGCGGACGTATACACGTTGCCATCTTGCAGAAAAATCGGCGCCGGATCGACTTTCACCTTCGGGAACATCTCCGCCAGGCGGCGACACCAATCCCAATGCGTCGCTGCGCGACGGCCGTCGAGAATTCCTGCCGCGGCCAGCAGGTACGCGCCGGTACAGACCGAGCCGATACGGCGGACGCGCCTGCTCATCTCCCCGAGCCAATCCAAAAATGCCCGGTCGCAGAGTAGCTGCTCGGCGCCGTCGCCGCCCGGGACCAGCAGCGTGTCGACTTCGCCCTGGACGCCTTTGTAGCTGGGGGCAGCGGATAGCATCAGCCCGCAGCTCGATCCAACCTGCCCTTTTTCATCGGCGGCGACTAGCTCCACCTGGTACCCGCCAGCACGCGCAAAGATCTCGAACGGCCCGGTGAGGTCCAGGATCTCGATCGGTGAGACGGCGGCGAAGACCACCCGGCGCATGCCGACTATTGTAGACAATCGTAAATTAGACGTTGGATGGCAGAATCTGTCGCGCAAAAGTCCGAGGCCGGGCCGGGACTCGCGCGACACTCAGACGTATAAGCTTTATGAACCTCCACAGCGTGCTTCAGGATATTCGCTACGGCGTGCGGGTGCTGCTCAAGAATCCGGGCTTCAGCCTGGCGGCCATCGTAACGCTGGCGCTCGGAATCGGCGTAAACGCGGCAATTTTCAGCGTAGTGTACGGAGTGCTGTTGCGGCCCCTGCCCTACCAGCATGGCGACCGTTTGGTGGTGTTGCACCAGGAGGTCCCCCGGACGAACGCGGGTGACATTCCATTTTCGGTTCACGATATCGTCGACTACCGGACCAATAACAAAACGCTGGACGACGTGGTGGAGCACCACACTATGAACTTCCTGCTCCTGGGGCCCGACAGCGCCGAGCGGGTGAACACGGCGGTGGTCTCGGCGAACTTCTTCGACGTGCTGGGTGTAAAGCCGGTGTACGGGCGGACCTTCGTGGCGGACGACGAAAAGCACGACGCGGACGCGGTCCTGATTCTTAGCTATCAGTATTGGAAGAGCCGCTTCGGCGGGGATCCCGCGATTATCGGCAAGATTTTTCAGATGAACAATCGGCCGCACACGGTGATCGGGGTGCTGCCCAACATCCCTCAGTATCCGGTGGAGAACGACGTGTACATGCCCACATCGCAATGCCCCACGCGTGCGTCGCAACGATTCAAAGAAACCCGTCGCTTCCGCATGATGACGTCCTTCGGGCGGCTGAAACCCGGCGTGTCGCTGGAACAGGCGCAAGCCGATCTGGCCACGGTGGGAAGCCAGTTGGAGGCATCGTATCCGGACGCCTATCCGAAACAATACGGCTACCGCATGACGGTCGCGGCGCTGCATCAGGATTTGACCAAGCGAGCACATACGACCTTCTTGGTGTTGCTGGGCGCGGCGGGATTCGTGCTATTGATCGCGTGCGCGAATGTCGCGAATCTTCTTCTCGCGCGGCTCTTGAAAGTCGAACGCGAATTGGCTGTGCGCACCGCACTGGGCGCGAGCAAGGGCAGGCTAATCCGGCAGCTTCTCACCGAGAGCATGCTGCTTTCGCTGGCGGGCGGAGCGGTGGGACTGGCACTGGCGCCCGCGGCGATGGCATTGTTGGTCAAGTTCGCCGAGCGATTCACCACGCGGGCGGCGGAAGTCCACTTGGACGCACCGGTGTTGATCTTCACCGCAGTAGTGTCGCTCGCTACGGGGATTTTGTTCGGGATCGCACCGGCTTTTTCATCAAGTAGCAATGTCGCGGAATCGATCAAGCAGGGCGCGGGCCGGGGGACCACGAATCGAGGCGGGCAGAGGTTACGATCGCTGCTGGTGGTTTCGCAAGTGGCAGTGTCGTTCGTGCTGCTGATCGGCGCCGGCCTGATGATCCGCAGTTTCCTGAAACTGGAGCAAGTGAATCCTGGGTTCAAGCCCGACCATCTGCTGGCGCTGCGAGTGAGTCCAAATTTCACCAAGTACACGCAGCCGGCACAGTTCCAGACGCTGGCGGACAACATTCTGAACCGAGTGGGCCAAGTCGGCGGCGTGGAAAGTGTGGCGATGGCTAGTAATTTCCCGTTCAATCCGGGTGCGATTGCCGCAGGACCGAACGCGGCTACCTTTGAGATCGAGGGCAAACCAGTTTCGAAGGGCGAAGCGGCGCCGCTGGTCGCGACCATGGTGGTGAGCGCGAAATATTTCGAGACCATCCGGCAGCCGATTCTAAGCGGCCGCGATTTCACCGACCATGACGATGGAAAGTTTCCGGTCGCGATCATCAACCAGACCATGCGAAAGCATCGCTGGCCGAACGAAGATCCGGTGGGGCGCCGCGTGAGCTTCGGCCCGGGCCAGGGTAATCAGCCGCAAGTGTGGCTGACCATCGTGGGTGTAGTGGGCGACGCGAAGGAGTACGGGCTGGATCGCGAGACGCGCGACGAATTGTACACGCCGCTGCGCCAGGTGGGGTTCGGAGGCAATGTAATTGTTCGCACGTCGGCCGAGCCGATGAGCGTGCTGACGGGTGTGCGCGCCGCGCTGAAAGACGTGGATTCGCAACTCGCGGTGGATCGCGTCAATACGATCGAGGGGTTCCAGCAGGATTCGGTGGCGGCTCCGCGGGTGACGGCAACACTGCTGGGACTGTTCGCGGCGCTGGCGATGGTGATCAGCGCAAGCGGCATCGCGGCGGTAATGGCGCTCTCGGTGAGCCAACGCACCAGCGAACTGGGAATCCGGATGGCCCTGGGCGCGTCGCGGCAATCCATCATCGCGATGGTGGTGCGGCAGGGGCTGAGCATGGCGCTGATTGGGACGGTCCTGGGGATCGCGGGATCGCTGGGGCTGACGCGGCTGATGGAAAAATTACTGTTCGCGACCAGCCCGACCGATGCGGTGACGTTCGTCCTGGTGTCGCTGGTATTCGTCGCGGTGGCTGTGGTGGCGTGCTTTATTCCGGCGCGACAGGTGACGTCGATCGATCCGTTGAACGCGTTGCGCCAGGAGTAACAAGGAGCGGGACCAGGGGTCCCGCGCGGGCGGGGACGCCCGCCCCACAAAGGCTTAAGACGGCGGCTAAAGCCACCGCTGCGGGCTGAAGGCCCGCGCCACGGTCCGCCCTCCAATTCTTATTTCTTGAGCAGGGCTTCCACCGCCTCGAGCTCTTTGCCCGCTTCGGACCATTTTCCTTGCGCCATTAGATCGCGATAACGCTTGAAATGCGAACGGATGGATTCGACGCGCGCGTCGGAACCCACGGGGGGCGGAGTCGACGTCGCAGGCACGGCAGTAGTTGTCGAGGGCGTTTCCGTAGAGCGGGCGGTTGAAACCGGCTGACCCTTCAGCGCGGCGTCGAGATCGGCCAACGCCTGATCGTACGTGTCTGCGTAGACCAGAGTCGTACCCACCGCGAGCGCGACCTTCTTCAACTGCGGCATGCGCGCCTGCGCGGCTTGCAGATAAATCGGGGCGACGTACAGAATCGTGTTGTCGATCGGCAGCGTCAGAATCTGGCTGCGCAGCACTTGCGACCCCTGCTGGTTCCACAACGTCAGATCCTTCGAAATGGTCTGGTCCTGATTGATCAGCGCCTCGATTTGCAGCGGCCCCTGAATCACTTCCTGCTTGGGGAGTTCTAGAAATACCAATTCGCCCAAGTGTTCCGCATCGCAACGCGCCACCATGATGCCGATCAAATTCTGTTTATTGCGCGGAGTGAAGGGCAGGGTCAGCAGAAACTCGGGTTCGGTCGCACCGGGCAGCGTGGCGAGCAGATAAGTGGGAGTGACGGTCGCCGGCTTGTCGGTAGCGCCTCCACCTTTGGTCGCGATGTCCCACAGATCGGCGCGATTGTAATACAGCTCCGGCTCGCGCATGTGATACGTGCGATAGATTTCGGCCTGCACGGAGAACAGCACTTCGGGCGCGCGGGTGTGCTTGCGCAGATCAGCGGGCATGGCGGACGCGGGCTTGAACAAATCCGGGAAGAGCTTCGAAAACGCGTTGATCAGTGGATCGGTGGGGTCGAAGACATACAGATTCACGGTGCCGTTGTAAGCGTCGATGGTGGCCTTCACCGAATTGCGAATGTAATTGAAGCTGCCCATGCCTTCGACGGAAACGGGGCGTGAATAGGGATGGGCGTCGCTGGTGAGATAACCGTCCACCATCCATGTGAGCGCGCCTGAATCGGAAATTACCAGGTACGCGTCCTTGTCCCAACTGATGAACCCGGCAAGTTCCTTCAGACGATCGGAGAGACGGCGCCGAATCATCATGCGGCTGTCTGCCGTGAGCGAATTAGTGAGCAGGATGTTCCACTCCCATTCGGAAAAGGCCGCCATGAAGCGCATACCGAACGAGGAAATGGGAAAACCGCCGGTGCCAGAATACGTCGTGTTCACTTCGCCCGAGCCGCCGCTGGCTGGATAGTTGAACTCGGGCTGCGATGTGTGGACGAACACTGGATCGTGCAGCGTCTCGCCGTAGTAGATTTCGGCCCGACCGATTTTCAGACTAGGCGTCAAGACTTCGATCGGCGCACTCTTGATCAGCAGCTCCGGCAGCCCGGTGGTCGTGATGCGATTGGCCTCGGCAAGCACCAGCCCGTAGCCGTGCGTGAAAGTGAGCGCGTGGTTGATCCAGCGATGGCGCGCGTCGCCCAATTGGTTGAGATCGATTTCGCGCGGCGACAGCAGCACCTGGCGCAGCTTCCCGTCAATCAGGTAACGATCGACGTCTGTGTCAGCGTAAGTGTAGGGACGCAGCGGCTGGCTCTGGCTGAGCGTGTCGTGGAAGGCGGACCAATCCCACAGGCGCACGTTATCGAGCAGCGGCTTATTGCGAACGAAATCGATACGCGAGTCTTTGGTGGCCGGGAAGTCGACGGTGGTGGCGCGGCGGTCCAGCGCGTAGGCCGCGCGCGTGGCTTCGATGTGGCGTTCGAGGTACGGTCTTTCGAGCGAAAGTTCGTTAGGGCGCACGTGCAATGAACCGACAATGGGCGGCAGGGCGATATCGACGATTAGAACGACGGCGCACGCGGCGGCTAGCAATCGGCGTCCGGCAAGCACCAGTACAGCAGCCAGCAGCGCAGCCACAGCTTTCGCAGCCTGCAGCGGCAGACCCAATGTCTGCTGCAGATAATCGATCCCGGCCATGAGGTTCCCGTGATCGCTGGTGAGCATGCGGTAGCGGCCCAGCCAAAATTCGGCGGCCATCGAAACCAGCAGGATGACGATCAACACGCGGAACAGCACGGTATCGACCTTGCCGAGCATGCGCAGGTCGCGCAGATCGATTTCGCTGGGCGCGCCAAGCGCCGAGAAACGAGTAGCAATCTGCCAGCCTCGCGCGGTCACGTAGTAAATCAATGCGGCCAGGAAGGCACAACCCGCGATGAAGTGAATCAACATCGCGTAAAATGGCAGCTCGAAGAAATAGAACGAGAGGCCGCGCCCGAAAACCGGATCGTGCCAGGTGGATTCGATGCCGCTGCCACCCACGAAGCGCGCGATGGTCCAGCCGTCCACCGTCGCGGTCGAGACGATCAGGGAGAGGATCAGCAGCGCGAGAGTGCTGAGAAGCGCGTAGATGCGGTGCGCACCCAGGCCGGTGCCCGCGAACTTCACGGCGCGCGCGTGAACGATCCATAGCGGAATAAACGCGATGATCCAGGCGACGATTCCGGGCAGATAGCGGTATACCGCCATGCGCAGCCAGGTCGAGACCTGACCCAGCTCGCGCCACCAGGCGAGGTCGATCATCAGGCTGAAAATAGAGCGGCTGAAAAAGATCAACACAACCAGCAAAACGGCCGCGATGGCCAGACGGGGATTGGGCCCGTCCCTGCGCGTGGACATGCCTGCAATGCTAACAGAGCGAAATTGAACCAGGAGGCCGCTTTCGCGGCGCGACTAGGAATCGGACCAGTCGGTCCTGCTAACATGGCTTCCCATGAAACGCGTCGTGTTGACCTTCTGCATATTACTGGCCGGCTGCGCAGGACAGCCCGGGGCCTTCGACCGCACCGAGGTCATGATCCCGATGCGCGACGGGGCGCGTTTGCACACGCTGATTTATGCTCCCAAAGGCGGCGCGAAATTGCCATTCGTGATAGAGCGCTCACCGTATGGATGGACCGGAAAGAAACCTGATAACGTGCTCGCGGGCCGCTACAAGCAGATGGCCGACGAGGGATTCATTTTCGTATTTCAGGACATTCGCGGGCGCTACCAATCCGATGGAACATTCGTGATGCAGCGTCCGTTGCGCGACCCCGCGGTTCCGAAATCAATCGACGAAGGCACCGACACCTACGACACGATCGAGTGGCTGCTGAAAAATGTGCCGAACAACAACGGACGCGCGGGCATTCTCGGTATTTCGTATGGCGGGTGGCTGACGGCGATGGCGCTGATCGAGCCGCATCCGGCGTTGAAAGCGGCGAGCGAGCAGGCGGGCGTCGCCGACATGTTTCTGGGTGACGACTTTCATCACAACGGAGCGTTCCGCTTGAGCTACGGACTCGAATACGTCGCGCGCATGGAGACCGGCAAGGAGCAGGCGCGCTTTGAGTTCGATAAGCACGACACGTTCGATTGGTATTTGTCGCTCGGGCCGCTGTCGGAAGTCGACAAACGATATTTCCACGGCGAGAAGCCGACTTGGAACAACTTCGTCAATCATCCGAACTACGACTCGTTCTGGCAAGCACAGGCGATGAATTTGATTCTGAAGAAATCGAGTGTGCCGAACTTGAACGTGGCCGGCTGGTGGGATCAGGAAGATTATTACGGGCCGCTGAAAATCTACGAGACTCTGGAGAAGACCGATACCGATCGGAAGAATTACATCGTGATCGGGCCGTGGAATCACGGAGGTTGGGCAGGAAAGGGTCAGGCGCTGGGGCCGGTGGAGTTCGGCGACGATCAATCGCTGTACTACCGGCAGAAGATCGAGGCGCCGTGGTTCGCGTACTGGCTGAAGGACAAGGGAACCATGAATCAGCCGGAGGCGATGACGTTTGAGACGGGCCGCAATTCGTGGGAGCGATATGAGGCGTGGCCGCCAAAACGAGGTATCGAGAATCGCAAGCTGCATTTCGCGGCTAGTGGCGGTTTGTCATTCGACGCGCCGCGGGATGCAGGCGACGCGGCTTTCGATAGTTATGTATCGGACCCCGCTCATCCGGTTCCTTATCGGCAGCGACCGATCGAAGAGACGTACAAGCAAGGCGGGTCGACCTGGCCGCGCTGGCTGGTGCAGGATCAACGTTTCGTCGACGGTCGACCAGACGTGTTGAGCTTTTCGACACCGGCGCTAGATCGCGAAGTGACGGTGACGGGCGACGTTGTGGCGCACCTGTTCGCGTCGACCAGTGGGTCGGACAGCGACTGGATCGTGAAACTGATCGATGTATACCCGGAGACGGATGCGAAAATGCCGGGCTATCAACTAATGATGGCCAACGACGTTTTTCGCGGGCGATTTCGGACGAGCTTCGAAAAGCCCGAGGCGCTCGAACCGGGCCGCGTGTACGAGTACGCGATCGACTTGCATTCTGTGGATCACGTTTTCAGACGCGGACATCGCATGATGGTGCAGGTGCAGAGCACCTGGTTCCCGCTGATCGACCGCAACCCGCAAACGTTTGTCGAGAATATTTTCAAGGCGACCGCGATCGATTTCAAAGCGGCCACGCAGAAGGTGTACCGGTCGGCGAAGTATCCGTCGCACTTGGCGGTGCCGGTGAGAACGAATTAGCCGCAGATAACGCAGATGTATGCAGATTAGAACCTAAAACAGTACCAAGGGTTATCTGCGTGTATCTGCGTCTACCTGCGGCCTGAGATTTAGTTGATCTGCAGCGGGCGCGGACGAGCCACGGGGGCGTTGAAGTCCTGCTTGAAAAACCACTCGTTGTGGTCCTCGTCGCCGATTGCGACGCTCATGGTCATGTCCTTGCGGTCGCGAACCACCACGAAACTGGCGGTCTTACCGCGCAGGCCGCGCAGGCGGCTGGACATATCGGCGGGCGTTGCCACGCTCGCGTCGTCGACCTTAACGATCACGTCGCCAGCCTTGATTCCAGCCTTCTCCGCCGCTGAGTTCTTGCTCACCGAGCGCACCAGCACGCCTTCTTTCACGCCAAAGTACTGCGCCAGTTGTCCGTCCAGCGATTCCGCTTCCACGCCCAGCATGGAACTGCGCCAAGTCATGTGACTACGCGGCATGTCGGGGATCTGAATGTTCATCTGCTCGAGGGGCAGCGGCGTCATCGGGAAAGGACCGCCTTCCAGCATGGGCATCTTCATCACTCGCCGCGCAGCGATCTTGACCGTTACCGTTTGGGTCGCGCCGTTGCGGATGACGTCCAGCTTTACATCGCGGCCCACCGGTGTTTCGGTGACCATGCGCTTGAATTGGTCAATGCCTTCGAGGCGTTGTCCGTTGAAATGAGTCACTACATCGCCGGGCTTGATGCCGGCTTTTTCGGCCGGACCGTCGGGCTCGACGCGCGTGACTTCGACGCCCGCTTCCTCACGCAGCTTGAGCGCCTTGGCGCGTTCGCTATCGATTTCCTGAATGTTGACTCCGATAAAGCTTTGCGCCCCACCGGTGGACGCGACCCGCATCGGCCGCGGGGTCTGCGCAGCCAATATGGCCGGGACGCTCAGCAGCATGGTCGTGAAAAGAAAACGTCGCATACTCGACTCCTACTTCAATCTCCTCAAGAAAATAGTGCCATCGGCGACATTGATTCGCAACAGCGGGCCACCTCCGTTGATCGATCCCTCACCCCGCACCGGAGGCCGATTCCAGCCAAAGATGCGAACGTCGGGAAACTCGGAGACAATCTTGGCCTGGCCGCCGGCTTCGTTGCGCGCCATCACCGACAACGAAATATTAGACGGGATCAAAACCGTAACGTCACCGGTGCCCGCGGCGAGCAGTGCGTCCTGAACGCGCGTGCCCGGTAACAATTCGGCAAGGATGCTCCCAACCGACGTGTTCACACGCAGCGGGCCGGAGGCGGTCTTGACTCGCACGGCTCCCTGGGCCGAATCGCATTTCACGCCGCGAGCGGAACCCACTTGGATGGAGCCGCCGCGAGTATCGGCCAGCACGAATCCATTGGCCTGACCGATCTCGATCAGACCTTCGCCCGAATGAGCTTCCACGTTGCCGCCGGCGCGGTCTACCAGAATATTGCCGCCTTCGGTTGAGAGCACCAGCGCTCCCATCCCTTCGCGAAGGGTGATCTCGCCACCGATCGTGCGGCAGGACGCCTCGCCGCCGACGCTATCGATGGTGATGGACCCGGCACCATTGGTGCAGCGCGCGGCGCCGCCAATCTTGCCCAGCCGAATTTCGCCGCCGCCGGTATGGCCGATCACTCCGCCTTTGATGCGGTCGCAGCGGATCATACCGCCGTTGGTGCGGGCACTAATGCTGCCGTCCAGATCATAGGCTTCGATATCGCCGCGAGTGGCCTGCAGGTCCGCCACCGCGACATTCCTCGGAACCTGGATCACCAATTCGCTGTCGGGATCCGGATTGTAGCTGAAGACGAGCACCATCTTTTCGGGAAGAATGGAATGGGTGACGCTACCCAGCAGTTTTCGCGCCTCGGCTTCGGAGCGAGCGCGCACGCGCTGCCGGAGCTTGTACGTGATCTGACTGCCGCTGCCGCCCTGGACGACCACGTGCCCGGGCGCCTTCACCGAGATTCGCGGCAGCACGGGATGTTCGAACGCACCCGTGGTGATCCGCTCCCAATGGTTGGAGCCGATTTTCTGGAAGCTGTCTTGCGACAGCAGCGATCCGGCCAGAATCACGTGTGCTACTACTGCCAACATCAATAGGTCTCCGTCCTTTTACTCGCCTAGTACGTCTCAACTGATGCGTTCATCGCTTCCAGCACACGGCGGCAGCGCTCGCGGATGTAGGGATTATTTTCGCGGCTCATCAGTTCCTGCAGCATGCCCACCAGGTTGCGCTCTACCGTTTGCTTGGCGCCACTGCCGGTCAGCAGGTCGATCGCCTGCGTGCGCACGCCGGGATTGGTGTCGCGCAACAGCACGTCGGCCAGCGCGGCCCGCACCTCGCGCTCCTGCGCGTAGGTCTTCAGTCCTTCGAGCGCCTTCAGGCGAACGCCGGCGTTCTGATCGTGGCGCAACGCCTGAATCAGCGCGTCGCGCACATCAGCGGATTGCGCGCCGGTGTTGAGAATTCCCACGGTTTCGGCCCGTAAGCCGGGATCGGCTGGATCCTGCGCGGCGGACAGCAGCAGCACGCGGATTTTCTGATCGTCCATCCGGCCGGTGACCACACGCTGGCGGGTTTCGTCCAGCACGATTTGAATCTTTCCATCGGAGCCCGGTTCGACGTAGCGCACGCGCGAGGAACCCGCATCACCGGCAATCCCGGATGTAATTGGCCCACCGCTCCCAACCATTGAAAACACCGGCGTCAGCCGCGCGGCAAAGAATCCGATAGCGATGAGACTCAGCGCCGCCGCAGGCTTCCAGATGAAGCTGCCGCGCCCCGCCATACCCGAGTCCACACTGGCTTTTCGACCCGTGAGCAGGTCCGTGAACTGTTCCCACCAGCCGGCGCGAGCCACCGCTCGCGGCATCACGCTTTCTTCGATCAGGCGGGCGCGCAGTTCCTCGCGACAAACACGCAACAGGGATGGGGAAGGTGTGATCTCGACACCGTCAAGCGACGCGTGCAGGGATTTCTCGCGTTCGAACCCGGCGCTGCATTCGGTGCAGCCTTCCAGATGCGACTCCAGCCGCTCCTCGTCATCGAAGGACAGTTCGCCGTACAGCAACAGCGAGAATTGTTCCCGAGCACTCGCACACGTTATCGAACTCATACAGAATCTGACCTCTTCATAAAAAACCTCGGAGGGTTCATACGAAATCTCCGAGAGCAGCTCGCATCTTTTGTGTCGCTCTAAAGAGGCAGTTCTTGGCCGCCTCCTCCGTAGTCCCCAAAATCTCGCCGATACGCCGCAGCCTTAATCCCTGGTAGTGGCGCAACTCAAAAACCATACGCTCGCGCGGCGTCAGTTCGCTCAGCACATGCTTGATGCGCTTACGAATCTGCCCGCTGAACAGATGCCGCCCGGGATCGCCGTCCACGCGCTCCTCAGGCACCGCATCCATGCGGTCGAGCGGCCCTTCGGCGGTAGTAATCACCGTGGGCTCTTCTTTCCGAACCTTGCGCTTGCGCATATGGTCCAGGCACAAGTTCGTCACGATCCGATAGAGCCAGGTGTGAAAACTGCAATCGAACCGGAAGTTCTGCAGGTTGCGGAAGACCCGCAGGAAGGCTTCCTGGTAGACATCGTGAGCGTCTTCGGTGGATCGCAAAAGGTTCATGGCAAGGCGGAGCACACTTTGGTCATAGGCGCGAACGAGCTGCTCAAAGGCGGCATGATCGCCTTGCTGAGCCGCCCGGATCAGCGCCGTCTCGTCAATTTGTACGCCCGATTTAGGGCCCACTGAAACGGCTCCGCAAATCCGTTGCAACACTGATATGGACGCTTGAAAAATCGAAACGTAACGCCCTTACACGAGCGTAACTTCGATTCGTTTAGTGTCCGTATCCACCTTAGAAATCTTGAAGTTCCGGACTTGTCCGGTGCGCAGCGCATCAGGTGCCGCGGCGGCTTCTCCACCACCCGACTTCCATTTGGCTGACAGCATCGCGGTGAGCGAAGAAAGGTCGGCTTTGGCGGCGGGTCCCGGGGTCTGTTCGGTTTTCTTCTGCGCGGCGTTTTCTTCGGGAAGCTGGCAGGTTGCGATCACGCCTTCCCCCAACTCGACCTTCGCGCGCGATCCGGAGACGTCCAGGATGCGCCCGGCCACCACGTCGCCGACTTTATTTTCGGCGATGTACTCGTCGATGCTGGTGGGTTCCAGCGCCTTCATGCTGAGGCGGAAACGGCGGCGCTCCTTGTCCTGTTCGGTAACCTGCGCGCGAACGGTCTGCTTCTCCTTCAGCACTTCACTGGGGTGATTGAGGCGTTTTTCCCGGCTGATATCGCCGATGTGGATCATGCCTTCGAGGCCGTCGCCCATATCGACGAAGGCGCCGAACTTGGCGAGGCTTGTCACGGGTACTTCGACCACCGCCCCGACCGGATACTTCTTCAGAGCTTCTTCCCAGGGGTCGCCGAGAACCTGCTTGAGTCCCAGCGCGATGCGTTTGTCGGCGGGATTCACGCCCAGCACCATAACATCGACCGATTCGCCGACCTTGACAGTGTCGCCCGCCTTGGGATTCTTGCGCGTCCAGGACATCTCAGAGACGTGGATGAGTCCTTCGATCCCAGGCTCGAGTTCGACGAACGCGCCGAAATCGGCGACGCGCGCGACTTTTCCGTTGACCCGTGATCCTTGTGGATACTTCTCGGCGACCAGCGACCATGGATCGGGCGAGAGTTGCTTCAATCCCAGCGAGATTTTACGGGACTCGCGATTGATTTTGAGGATCTTGACGTCGATTTCCTGCCCCGAGGTGACCACGTCCGAGGGCTTGATGCCGCGCTGGTAGGTCATGTCGGAGACGTGCAGCAGGCCGTCCACGCCGCCCAAGTCGACGAACGCGCCGAAATCGGTGATGGTGCGAACGGTGCCGCGGATAATGGAACCCTCTTCGAGTGCGGCGAAGCGCTCCTGCTTGGCCGCGCGCTCCATTTCTTCGAGCACCACGCGGCGATCGACCACCACGTCCTCGTCGTCCTTATCGAGCTTGGTGATGCGGCATTCGATGGATTGCCCAACGAGTTTCTCGAGGTCCGCCATTTCGCGCGCGCCGCTGCGCGATGCGGGCATAAAGGCGGGCACGCCGACGTCGACGCGCAAACCGCCCTTGACCAGTTCGAGCACCGTGCCCGCGATGGTCGACTTCGAAGCGAACGCGGCTTCAAGCGCCGTCCAGTCTTTCGGCACCTCGACCTTGACGGTCGAGAGCAGATAGTTGCCCTGGTCGTCGCGACCGCGCAGGGAGACGATGACCTTGTCGCCGGGCTTGAAGGTGTGTCCTTCGAGCGGCGGCATGATGCCATCCATCTTGCGGCCAATATCGACAAAGACCGCGTCGGCGGCGACCGAAACCACGGTGCCTTCGACGGTGCCTCCATCGGTATGATGCGACTGTTCGAATTGGCTAAGGATGTCGCCGAAGGAAGCGTCGCTCGCCGCCTCGGGTGCATCAAAGGGCTTGGATTGGGTCATTTCGAGAAGACCGGAGTGATCTTATTGTGTCACAGATTGGCGAACCGTCGAGGTGCGCTCCTGAGGTCACGATTGACCTCATTAACCGAGGCATGTTTTGAAATACGAGTGACGATTCTCAGACCGCGAGTTCAGCAACACGCCGAACTTCGGGGATCTCTGGCCGCTCGAAAGATCCTGGTGCAATTCTTTAAGCTGCTCCTGCAGATCCTCCAGCGTTTCTCACGGGGTCATGTAATCGGGATATTCTTCGAAATACCCGAGCCAGTGATCGCCGTCCTGCCAATAGACGTATCTCT
>DASYPO010000261.1:0-9221 GCA_036006545.1 Bryobacteraceae bacterium | reverse complement strand
GCGCCCTGGCTTCAGATTAGTGAAAGTGAAATTGGCTTCGTCGTCAACTTCTTTGAAATCCGGATTCAGCATCGGCTTCTTCGCGCCCGCTCCCACGGAGCGATAGCAAACCACCTGCATATTAGGCAGCGGATCGCCGTCCTCATCGACCACTCGACCGGAGATCACGCCTTGCGGAACGAGCTTTAGCTCCAGGTCCTTTTTGCGCTCGCCCGACGCGATTGATAGATCATACAGCTTGCTTTCGAGATAGCCGACGCGTTTGACTATCAAGGTACAGTCGCCCGGTTCGAGGTTTTCGAACAAGAATCTCCCGTCGCTGGAGGTGAGAAAGGAGCGCTGGTCCTTTCCCGATTTGAGCGTCACGGTCGTCTTCGCCAAAGGGTCGCCGGTGGTCGAGCTAATGACGCGGCCTTCCAGGCTGGCCTTAGGGCGGGCCGGTGTCACCTGTGCTGAAATCGCCACAGCCGACGCGAATACTAATACCGCCAGACCAATCTTCATCGTTGCTTCCGGCTACTTGCCACAAGTATCTAGCATTCTAGCCGCCATAAGACGCAGTTCGAATCAGACCTTGCGGATAAAGGAGATCATGCGTCCGGCGGCAGCGCGATCGCGACGAAATGAGTGGAAAAGGTCGGGCCGGCATTTTGTGCAGTAGGGGAGCACTTCGATCTGTGAGTCGGGGATGCCAGCGGCGATTAATTGGCTTCGATTTGCGTCCGCAAGATTGAGGTGCGCCGTCGCGTTGGTGGGCGGACGAGGGCGTCCGCCGCGGACCCGGGGGTCCGCCCCCCATTTGTGCGCCGTCGAGCCGCCGGGGACCGAGGGGTCCGCCCCCCACTCGTGCACGGTCGGGCTGGTGAGCAAATCGGAGAATTGGGCAGCGACCTCGGGGCCAACCTCATAACAGCAAGGCCCGATCCCAGGGCCGATCGCGGCCACCACCTCAAATGGGTTCGTTTTGTAATTTTCCTGCATCTTGTTGAGCGCGCTGACAGCGGCGCCCGCAACCGTTCCTCGCCAGCCCGAGTGTACCGCGGCGATCGCCCGATTTCGGGGGTCGACCAGCAGGATGGGCAGGCAATCCGCAGTTCGAACTGCCAACGCGAGGCCGGGCCGGTCCGTAACCAGTGCGTCGCCTTCTCCCACACAGCCGCCGGTGGTCGCGACGAGAACCGTCGCCGAATGGACCTGCTTCATGGTCGCTATCCGATCATGCGGGAGCGGTGGCGAGTTTCGCGTGCCGAACCCATGTTCGATCCATTGGAACGACGCCAGCAACGATGAGAATAGTTGTTCCAAATGATTAGTTTAGCGAGTGTTCGGATTAGCGTTAATTCGGTTATCATATGTAAACGCTGTTACGGAGGTTTGTGCGCCTCGGGTCGCTGCTCATTGGGGTTCTGCTGATCGCGCCACTGGCGTCGGCGCAATTCTCGCGCGCGAGCGTGCTCGGACAGGTCACAGATTCAACCAACGCCCCGATTCCCGGAGCGATCCTGCGCATCACGCGCGTTGAAAACAACGAGACGCGAATCGAGATTTCGGATGTGACCGGGAATTACGGATGCGCGTTTCTGACCCCGGGGACGTATCGCATCCAGGTTCATGCCAAGGGTTTCAAGACGCTGGAGCGAACCAACCTGCAGCTCGACACCGACGATACGCTGGTGCTGCCGCTGATTTTGCAGGTGGGCGAGTTGGCGGATCACGTGACCGTAGGCGCGCAGCGAGAAAGCCTGGATATGACCAGCGCGTCGCACGTCACGCGCACGGATCCGGCTAAGCTGGCGGCGCTGCCGCTGATCGGCCGCCAGGCGTACTCGCTGGTGAGCCTGAGCCCGGGTGTGATCTTTACGCAGGAACAATTCGGCGCTTCGGGTTTCGCCGGATTGCGCGGCTGGGATTCGAACGGCAAGTTCATCATCAATGGCGGCAAGGAAGGAACCAACCAGTTCCTGCTGCACGGCGCGCCGGTGAGCCTTACTGGGAAATGGCAGTTTTCACCGAACCTGGACGCGATCGAAGAGTTCCGCGTCCTGACCAATACCTACGATGCGCAGTACGGGCGCACTGGCGGCGGCACCGTAATTACCACGCTCAAGGGCGGCGGGAATGCGTGGCACGGGAATGTGTTCGAGTATTTTCACAACTCGATCTTCGACGCGAACACAACCCAGAACAACGCCGCGGGCCAACCGCGCGGCAAACACAACACGCACCAGTTCGGAGGGTCGATCGGCGGACCCGTGCGTCGCAACAAGGATTTTTTGTTTTTCAGTTTCGAAGGCTTCCGCGAGATCGATCCTTTTCCGGTAGTGAGCGATACACCGCCGATCGATTTACGTAACGGCGATTTCTCAAAGTACGGCATTAAGATTTTCGATCCGCTGACCGCGAATTCCTGCGAGG
The DNA here is from genome assembly GCA_036006545.1 of Bryobacteraceae bacterium. Taxonomy (GTDB): domain Bacteria; phylum Acidobacteriota; class Terriglobia; order Bryobacterales; family Bryobacteraceae; genus Palsa-187. Next base: position 6,806 of record DASYPO010000261.1, on the reverse strand, counting down.
ACGGAATCGATACGCCGCCCGGCACCAGGTGCCTGAGCACCTTTATCCGGCTGCCGTTTCCCGGCAACAAAATCCCCGCGAACCGGATCAGTCCCATCGGCCGCGCCATTCTGAACCTCTATCCGGCGCCCAATGCACTCGGCCTCACGCAGAATTATCTGGCAGGCGGCAACACCAGCCGTTATCGCTACGACCAACCGATGGGCCGCTACGATCACCACTTCAATGAACGGCAGCGGTTGAGCGGCATCGTGACGTTCGAGCGCGGACGCGACTTTACGTCGACCAATGGATTCGATCCGCCGGCCGAGGTCGGTAACCTAACTGCGTTTCGGATGGATCAGAATTACGTCGCGGATTACACCCACATCCTGTCACCATCGACGGTATTCAACGTGCACGCGTCGTTCGGAAGATACACAGAGTTTTTGCCGGATTCCTCTGGCGAATCCGACCTCACGGCTGCCGCGCTGGGAATGACGGGCATGGTGCACGCGCCGACGGTGGATTCCGAAGCGCCGCCGAGCTTCAACCTGGATTTGTATAACTCGATCATCGGCAACACGTATAGTTGGGCGACACAGAATCAATGGTCGGTGCAGCCGGGCATCGTGCATAACCGGGGTCGTCACGTGATTCACTACGGTTTCGAATTCGCTTACGCCGGACTGGGAAACGCGGGACCTGGGCGAGCCAACGGCGAGTTCAGTCTGACTCGCGGCTGGACGCAGCAGTACGTGAATCATTCGCAGGGGCAGCGCGATGGAGCGGGTGTCGCCGATCTTTTGTTGGGCCTGCCGTCTTCGGGATTCGTGGATTACAACGACAGCGCGTATCGTACCTGGCCGTACTACGCTCTCTATTTTCAGGACACCTGGCGGGTGACGAAGAATGTGACGCTGACGCTGGGTCTGCGTTACGACGTGCAGATCCCATTTATCGAACGTTTCAATCGCGTCAATACAGGGTTCGATTATGGCGCGGTGAATCCGCTGAGCGATCAGGTGTTGGCGCAGTGGGCACAGAACAAGGCCGAATACGACGCAACCAATCCGCGGTTTCCATATCCCGAGGTTCCGGCTGCTCTGTATGGCGGGCAAAAATTCGCGCGGCCGGGTAATCGACGTCCGTACGACACGGATTGGACCAACGTGCAACCACGCGTGGGGGTTGCCTGGCATTTTGCGCGCAATACGGTGCTACGCGCGGGGTCGGGGATTTTCTATCGGACCGCGACGCAGCTCAATCAGACCACCGGATTCAATCAGCGCACCAACTACGTTCCTTCGTTCGACGCGGGAGTGAATCCGGCGGCGGGCCTGACCGGTCCTTACTCGCTGCAGAATCCATTTCCGGACGGAATTCGCGCACCGCTGGGCGCGGCGGCGGGGGCGCTGATCAACGTCGGTCAGATGATCCAGGACGATGGCCGCTCGCGGCCGATTCCGCGGACGTATCAATACTCCTTTGGATTCGAGCATAAGTTCCCGTGGCAGATCGTGGCCGAGTTGTTCTACTCGGGCAGCCAGACGGTGCACGATTCGTTCCCGGTTTCTTATGACGCGCCTTCGATGGCCGACTTTCTAAAGGCGCAGCAGACGCCGGTGTATCTGAATCGTCGCGTGGCGAATCCGTTTTATGGCATTTTGCCGGCGACGTCGCTGCTTGGTGGATCACCGCAGGTTTCCGCGCAGTCGCTGGTCTCCTCGTTTCCTTTATATGCAGGCGTCACGGAGCTGACGGTTCCGGCCGCGCGCTATCGTTACGATTCGCTGCAGCTTTTCACGGAGCGGCGCTTCGCTGATTTACCCGGCGTGGGATTGTTCACTTTCCAGCTGGCGTTTACGTTTTCGAAATCGTTCGAAGCGAATCATCGCTTGAATTCGTGGAATCTTCAGGAGCCGCCGGTACACCAAGTCACAGCGCTGGATAAACCCAAGACATTGGCGCTCACGGGACTATGGGATTTGCCGCTGGGTTGGGGGCGTCGTTATTTCAACGGGGTGAACAAATTCGGCGCGGCGCTGTTGAATGGGTGGGCGGTGGACTGGATCTTCACGTATTCGTCGGGCTATCCGGTCCCGCGGCCGGATGCGATGTTCACCTGCTCGAGCTATAGCGCGCCCGGCGGGCAGAACGCGGCGCACTGGTTCAATAACGATCCCGCGTGTTACCGCACGCGGAGTTCGTATGAGCTGCGCGGCTACGACGATCGCTTCGCGGATATTCGAAATCCGGCCGCGCCGCAGTTGCATTTGTCGATCGAAAAGACAATGTGGCTGAACGATCGCTACACCCTGCAGCTCCGCGGGGAGACGTTTAACGCGATGAACTCGCCGATTTTGCCGGGACCGAATACCAGCCTGGGGAATCCGAGGTTCGGACAGTTGCCGCTGCAGCAGAATAATTTCCCGCGGTATATCCAGATCGCGGCGAAGATCATTTTCTAGTCACGCACACAAGATTTAGCCGCAGATGGACGCAGATAAACGCAGATAAGAAACTGCAGGAACCGGTCACGCGCATGGCGCTCATAGGCTCCTTAGAAGTTTCAGAAAGAAAAAATAGCGCCAGCCAATACTCTCCTTGCGGTCTGAGTATGCTACGAGACAATCGAACAGAGGAGCCGGGCATGGGCCTGGTGCGCAGTCAATAATTGGAGCGTTACGCTTGCACTCAACGTAGTCCGCACAGGCGGCATCTAAGGCGATACGCCCCTGGATGGGAAAGAAAAAGCCAAAGGTGAGGACGATGTATGCCAACGCCCCGACTACGATGAGGGCTTTCCTCACAAGTTCACTGACGACCACTCGAGGCTAGAAGTTCCGTTAGCTCCCACCGTGATCGGTTAGGTTGCTCCCCACCAGGGAACCACGCGCCGACCGGTGGTGTCCAATAGGTCCAATGCTTGAGCTGCGCGAAGTCTCGAAGTGCTTTGCCGGAATCACCGCGGTCGATCAGGTCAGCTTCTGCGCACGCGCCGGCGAGGTGACGGGCTACCTGGGGCCCAACGGGTCGGGGAAGTCGACCACCATGAAGATGATCACCGGCATCATGGAGGCGACTTCCGGCGAGATCTGGTTCGACGGCGTGCCGATCCATCGCGATTTGATGACGTACAAGCGGCGGCTGGGTTACGTGCCCGAGGAGCCGCAGCTCTATCCACATTTGACGGGCCTCGAATATCTGGTCATGGTCAGCCAGTTGCGCGGTCTCGCGCCGACCTTGGCAGCTGCGCGTGTCGTTGGAGAAAAGATCGAAGGGCTGTTGCGGTTGTTCTCCCTGCACAGCGATCGCCACTCGCCGATTTCGAATTACTCGAAGGGCATGCGGCAGAAGATTCTGCTCTCAGCCGCGCTGCTGCATAATCCGGACCTGCTGCTGCTGGATGAGCCGTTTTCGGGACTCGACGTCGCGACCGGATTGGTCTTACGTAGCCTGATTCAGGAACTGGCGGCGCGCGGGAAAGTGGTGCTGTTCAGCTCGCACGAACTGGAGACGGTGGAACAGGTCTCGACGCGCGTCGTGATTCTGCATCGTGGGAAAGTGGTCGCCGACGATTCGATCGCGCGGCTGCGCACGCTGATGGAGATCCCGACGCTCGAGGGAATATTTTCTCAACTGGCCGTGGAACAGGACACGTCGGCGGTTTCGCGGGAGATCGCCGACCTCATGCAGGCCTGACATGAGCCAGTTTCGCGTTTTGTATCGGCAATTCCTATTTCGCGCCGTCGACCTGGAGCTGATCTCGAAGCAGGCCGATTCGAGCACGCTGATCGGACAATTCGCTAGCCTGCCGATTTTCGTGAGCATGATGCTCACACTAGGGGGCCTTTTCGTCAGCGGGCGAGGAATGAAACCCGAAGCTTGGCAGGCCTTGGTTTGGGGAATGGAACATTTCCTGATCGCGACGACCATGCTCGCGGTAGGGCTGTTCGCGGTGCTGAGCTGGGATTCGACTTTCCCAGATCGGCGCGACGTTTATGTGCTCGCGCCGCTGCCGGTCGCGACGCGAACGATGTTTTTCGCAAAGGTGGCCGCGCTGGGGAGCGCGCTGGGATTAACGGTGGTCGCGCTGCATTTGCCGTGCGGACTAGTGTGGCCGCGGGTGTTCTCGACGGGCGGATTCGGCGGATGGCTGCGCGCGATCGGCTCCTACTGGATCACGATGGCGGCAGCGGGCGCATTCATCTACGCGGCAGTGCTGGCGGTTCAAGGCGTCGCGGCGCAGCTTTTATCGCGACGATGGTTTCTTCGCGCATCGTCGTTTCTGCAACTCGCGGCGTTCAGCGTGTTCCTCAGCGTATATTTCCTGGAGCCGTCGTGGTCGACTCCGGCGGCGCTTTCCGCTCCCGAGAATCAGCGGATGCTGGCGATGTTGCCGTCGTACTGGTTCCTGGGATTCTTTCATGCATTGAATGGATCGTCGCAGCCGGCGCTGGACCCGTTGGCGCGGCGTGCGGTCACGGGTTTGTTGCTGGCGGTGGGAGTGGCAGCGATCGCGTTCGTGCTTTCGTACGTGCGAACGATGCGTCGGATCATCGAGGAGCCGGATATCGTTCCGTCGCGGCGCGGCTGGCATTTGCCGATCACGGCCGGCCGGTCGCTACGAGCGGCGCTAGTGCTCTTCAGCTTCCGAACGCTGGTGCGGAGCCGTCAACATCGCGTGCTACTGGCGTTCTATCTCGGGCTCGGATTCACGCTGGTGATCCTGCTAATCGCGGCGTTTGTACGTCGGGCAGCGAATGGCACTCGAATTCCGGAGATGGCCTTGGGTGCGCCGCTGTTCATTTCGACCTTGGTGATGATGGTGTCGGTGATCGTCGGAGTGCGCGTGATGTTCTCACTGCCACTGGCGCTTCCGGCAAACTGGATCTTTCGGGTCACGGAGGTGCATTCGCCGACGGCTTACGTGAACGCCGTCCGCGCTTCGCTGTTTGCGGTAGCTGTGATTCCGGCATGGATTATCTCGGGCGTTCTATGCTTTTCGATTTGGCCGTGGCGGCGGGCGTTGAGCCATTTGGCGGTTCTAGCGCTGTGGGGAACGCTGGTTGCATACCTGGCCCTGTACGACTTTCACAAAGTCCCGTTTACCTGTTCTTATTTGCCGGGCAAGACGCGGTTCAACATCGTGGTGCTGGGCGCGGCCGGCCTCATGATGCTGCTGATCTTTGGGGTGCAGTACGAACTGCGGGCGATGAGTAATCCACTGGCGTTCGCGGGACTGCTGGGCGGTTTGGCAATCGCGGCGCTGCTGGCGAGATGGCGAACGGTGAAGTTCGGAGATGTGGACCGGGAAGGAGTGCAATTCGAGGATCTGCCGCCGCCCGAGGTGCAGGTGCTGGGGCTGTCGCGCGACGGGAGTCCGATTCGAGGTTAGCCAACTACTGCCGGACCAGGGGTCCGGCGCGGACGGGGGCGTCCGCCCCCCGCCTAGCCGGCGGCTTGATCCAGCAGCAGGGAAAACTCTCGGGACTTGGTTTCGACGCGCTGCTTGAATGCGGTCAAATCGCGCTCGGCCGTACGCAGGCGATCGGCCAGATGCAGGCACGCGAGCACGGCCACGCGATTCGCGTCGACATTGCCGGCGCGCGTGGCGATCGAGACCATCAGGTCGTCGACGGATTGCGCGAGCGACTCGACGTCGCCCGATTCGCCTGAAGAGGCTGATAGCGAGTAGGTCTGATGAAAGATCGTGACGCGAACGGTCTTGCGGTCCGGTGAGACATCCATGTGTCGGACCTCCTAAGAGAGTTTAGAACAGGCAGGTGGCAAGAAAACGGACAGGCGACAAGATCGCCTGCGTTACAAAAACTGGCAGGTGATACCGTTTGCGGGTTCAGAAAAAGATCGCCTGCCCCACAGGCAACAAACGGGGGACGCCGGCTGAAGCCGACGCTGCGGGCTGAAGCCCGCGCCACTACAACTGGTCCATCTGGCCGAGGAGTTTTTCGATGCGCGCGCGAACCTGGTTGCGCTCGGTCTTGAGACTTTCCATTTCGCGGCGCAACTCGTCGGCTTGGGCGATGGCTTCGCGGGCGGCGTCGCGGGAGGCATCGCGTTCCTTGAGCGCAACCCCGCGCTCGACGATGGCCTCGTCACACTCGGCGCGCAACGAGCGGACCAGTTCCGCCGTACGGAGAATGCGATCTTCGAGACCCGCCAACGGATCGTCTTCCGGGATCGGAGGAGGCACCGCTTCCGGCATATTCTTGGGATCAGGCAGCCGGTGCGAGTGCGGCTTTGGCTTGGCTAACCAACGCGCCGAATGCGGCTGGATCGTTCATGGCCATATCGGCCAGGATCTTGCGATTCAGATCCACGCCAGCCTTCTTCAGCCCGTTCATGAAACGGCTGTAGGACATGTCGGATTGCTTGCAAGCGGCGCCGATGCGCACAATCCACAGCGATCGGAAATCGCGCTTTTTGAGACGGCGGCCCTTGTAGCCGTAGCGCAGCGACTTTTCGACCGCTTCCTGCGCGGAGCGGTACAGCTTGCTCTTAGTGAGGAAAAAGCCCTTGGCCAGGGTAAGTGTCTTACGACGGCTGTCGCGACGCTTGGAACCACGTTTTACTCTCGGCACGTTTTTCTCCTTTGTATCTTACAATTGCGCCCCAATTTATTGAGGTCGCTTTCCGGCAGAACAGGCACGTGCAGCGCGCTGTCCACTCGGAGCCGCGAGATTCCGCGGCCGTACAGTCTGCTTAATAAGGAAGCATCCGGTTCAGTTCGGGCTGGTTGGTGTCATCGGCCACCGCGCTCTTGCCCAAACGGCGCTTCCGGGAGCGCGACTTCGAGGTCAGGA
>DASYPO010000260.1:0-5240 GCA_036006545.1 Bryobacteraceae bacterium | reverse complement strand
GAATTCCCCGGGAAATTCGTCGCCATGATGGGCGCCGAAGGTATCAAGGAGCTACTCAAGAAAGTCGATTGCGAAGGCCTCAGCTTGGACATCCGCGAGCGGATGAAAACCGAGGTTTCGCAGCAGAAGAAACTGAAATTCGCCAAGCGCCTGCGCGTCGCGGAAAGTTTTCGTAAGTCGGGGAACAAACCCGAATGGATGATTCTCGACGTTATTCCGGTGATTCCGCCGGAGTTACGACCCTTGGTGCCGCTGGATGGCGGCCGTTTCGCCACCAGCGATTTGAACGACCTTTATCGCCGCGTCATCAATCGCAACAATCGCCTCAAAAAGCTGATCGAGCTGCACGCGCCCGACGTAATCGTCCGCAACGAAAAGCGCATGCTGCAGGAAGCCGTCGACGCATTGTTCGACAACGGCCGCCGCGGCCGCGTGCTGCGTGGCGCGAACAATCGTCCCCTCAAATCGCTCTCTGATACGCTTAAAGGTAAACAGGGGCGCTTCCGCCAAAACCTTCTCGGCAAACGCGTTGATTACTCGGGCCGTTCGGTAATCGTGGTTGGACCCGAGCTCAAGCTGCACCAGTGCGGCCTTCCCAAGAAGATGGCGCTCGAGCTGTTCAAGCCATTCATTTACCATCGCTTGGAACAGCGCGGCCACTGCACCACGATCAAGCAAGCCAAAGAACTGGTCGAGCAGCAGGATCCGGTGGTTTGGGACATTCTCGAAGAAGTCATTAAGGATCACCCGATTCTTCTCAACCGCGCTCCAACGCTTCACCGCCTTGGGATTCAAGCCTTTGAACCGGTGCTGGTCGAAGGCAAGGCCATCAAGATTCACCCGCTGGTCTGCACCGCGTTCAACGCGGATTTCGACGGCGATCAGATGGCGGTTCACATTCCGCTGTCGCCCGAAGCGCAGATCGAAGCCGCGACATTAATGTTGTCGTCGAACAATATTCTGTCGCCGGCGCACGGCGCGCCCATCGCGGTCCCGACCCAGGACATGGTTTTGGGTCTGTATTACCTGACCAAAGCTCGCCCTGGAACTAAGGGCGAAGGCCGCACCTTTGCGTCGATGGATGACGTGTTGATCGCGCTCGAAATGGGCGAAGTCGAGACGCTTTCGCCGATTAAGCTGCGCTACACCGGCAAAGTGATCGATCTGGTCAAGGCGTTCGACAACCAGAACCTGATGCACACCGAACCGGTCGAGTTCGTGAAGCAGTACATGGAAACGACCGTCGGCCGCGTGATCCTGAACGACGTGCTGCCGGAAGACATGCCGTACATCAACGGGCTCCTCAAGAAAAAGGGCCTGACGCAGATGGTGCATTACTGCTATCTGAAATTCGGTCTCTCGGTCACCGTCAAGATGCTGGACGAAGTGAAGCAGCTCGGGTTCCTGTATGCGACTCGCGCAGGCATCTCCATTGGCATCGACGACATGGTGGTGCCGAGCGAAAAGGCGGGTCTGGTTCGCGACGCCGAAAAGGCCGTGATCGAGGTCGAATCGCAGTATCAGGAAGGCGCCATTACGCATGGCGAGCGCTACAACAAGATCATCGAGATCTGGTCCAAGGTGACCGAGCGCGTCTCTGAAGAAATGTTCAAGTCGATGGAGGAAGACGACCGTACCGGCCGTTACCTCAATCCGATTTACATCATGGCGGACTCCGGCGCGCGCGGATCGAAACAGCAGATCCGCCAGCTTTCCGGTATGCGCGGACTGATGGCCAAGCCGTCGGGTGAGATTATCGAGTCCCCCATCACCGCGAATTTCCGCGAAGGGCTGAACGTGCTGCAGTACTTCATCTCGACTCACGGCGCCCGCAAGGGACTGGCCGATACGGCGCTCAAGACCGCCGATTCAGGCTACCTGACGCGGCGACTGTGCGACGTGGCGCAGGACGTGATCGTGACCGAGAGCGATTGCGGTACGGGCGACGGTATCGAAGTCGCGCCCATCATTGAATCGGGCGAAATCATCGAACCTTTGCGCGATCGCATTGTCGGCCGCGTGTGTCTCGAAGACCAGCTCGATTACGAAGGCAGCGTGATCGTTCGCGCCAACCAGGAAATCACTGAAGACCTGGCGAGCGCGATTCAGGCAGCCGGTAAAGAAGTGGTCAAGATCCGCTCCGTGCTGACTTGCGAATCCAAACGCGGCGTCTGCCAGCTTTGCTATGGACGCAATCTCGCTACGGGCCGCATGGTCGAGCGCGGCGAGGCGGTGGGCATCATCTCCGCGCAGTCGATCGGCGAGCCGGGCACGCAGCTCACCATGCGCACGTTCCACATCGGTGGCGCGGCGACGGGCTCGGCCGAACAATCCAAACAGGACGCGAAGTCGAACGGCTTCGTGAAGTTCCTGGGAATCACCACGGTCAAGAGTGCGAAGGGCGATCTGGTGGCGATGAATCGCAACGGCATTATCGCGATTCTCGACGACAAGGGCCGCGAAAAGGAACGCTACCCGGTGGTCTATGGCGCCAAGGTTTTGTTCCCCGACGGGGCGCCGGTAAAAACCAACGACGTGCTGCTCGAATGGGATCCGTATACGTTCTCGATCCTGACCGAAGTCAGCGGCGTGGTGCATTTCAAGGATCTCCAGGAATCTGTGACCATGCAGGAGCAGGTGGACGAAATCACTGGCCGCTCGCAGTGGGTGGTGACGGATTCGCCAGACGAAAAGCGCATTCCTGCCATTCAGGTGCGGCCGGCGGGTGGCACCAAATCGGAAGAGAAGCGCTATCTCATGCCGATGCATGCCCACCTTATGGTGGCGGATGGCGACGAAGTTCACGCCGGCGACGTGCTGGCTAAGATTCCGCGCGCCACAACCAAGACCAAAGACATCACGGGCGGTTTGCCGCGCGTAGTGGAGCTGTTCGAAGCTCGCAAACCGCGCGAAACCGCGGTGATCACCGAGATCGACGGTATCGTGAAGTACGGCGAAATCGCCAAGGGTATGCGCAAGATCCTGATCATCGCCGACGACGGCGATCAGCGCGAATACTCGATTCCACGCGGCGTGCATATCAACGTGCAGGAAGGCGAGCGCGTACGCCATGGCGATCCGCTGATGGACGGTCCGCGCAACCCGCACGACATCATGGCCGTGATGGGCGAGAAGGACCTGCAGAAGTACCTGGTCAACGAAATTCAGGAAGTCTACCGTCTGCAGGGCGTCAACATCAACGACAAGCACCTGGAAGTAATCGCGCGTCAAATGATGCGCTGGGTGAAGGTCGACGACATCGGCGATAGCGAATTCCTTCCGGAAGAAGTGGTCGACAAGTTTAAGTTCCGGGCGGAAAACAATCGCGTGCTGGAAGCGGGTGGGCGACCGGCGGCCGGGAAGACCGTGCTGCTGGGAATCACCAAGGCGTCGCTGTCCACCGATTCGTTCATTTCCGCGGCGAGTTTCCAGGAGACCACGCGTGTGCTGACCGAAGCCGCCATCAACGGCAAGGTCGACTACCTGCGCGGCTTGAAGGAGAACGTCATCATGGGCCGGCTGATCCCGGCGGGCACCGGTATGGATTACTACCGCGGTGTCAAGATCGCCGGCGAGGACGTCGAGGAAGAGATGACGGCCGAGCAGGAAGCCGCGCTCGACGCGATTCCTGGTTACGACGAAGAGACGCGTGCGCTGTATGCAGGCGGTCTCTCAGAAGCAACCGAGCCATTGGCGGAAGAACCGCTGGCCGAATAATATGGGGTGGGCTGTAGAGACCCGCGATTCTACAGCCCGCTTCACTCTTACGGGCGCTAAACTAAACTAACGCTTGACGTTCCCTTTTTCTTCGCCTAGAATAAGTCCATGGCTCTCACCAAACGCCAAAAGGACTTCTTGGATTTCCTGGCGAACTTCCTCGAAAAGAAAGGCTACAGCCCTTCATACGAGGAAATCGCGGAGGGGATGAGTCTTGCATCCCTCGCCACTGTTCACAAACACATTACCTCGCTCGAGGCCAAGCATTACCTGAAGCGCGGTTTTAATCAGAGCCGCTCACTCGAGATTTCCTCGAAGTATTACGAGGAGCAGCGCATGCATCGCAACGCGCCGCCCAGTCTTGAAGTGCCGCTGCTGGGCCGCATCGCCGCCGGCGCACCGGTCGAAGCCATTGCCGGTCAGGACACGCTCAGCTTCGCCGATTTCACCGGAGATGCGGGCACTTATGCTCTCCGCGTGCGCGGCGATTCGATGATCGAAGATCACATTTGCGACGGCGACTACGTTCTCGCGGAACGCGTCACCGAAGCGCGGGATGGCGATATCGTCGTGGCGCTGGTCGACAACATGGAGACCACACTCAAGCGTTTCTATCTGGAATCCGGCGACCGTGTGCGCCTGCAGCCTGCCAATGCGTCGATGGCGCCGATCTTTGTGCCGCGCTCTTCGGTCGCGATTCAGGGCAAGGTGCTGGCGGTTCTCCGCAAGTATTAACGTTGACGTGAAAGGGGGCCACTGCCGGCCCCCCTCCCTTATGCGCGTCTCTCTAACGCATCAACTCTAGTGCTTGCAGCAACAGCTCGAGCAGCAGGTCCCGTCGCAGCAGCAGCAGTCCAGCAAAAAGCTCATCAATTCAAACATAGTAGTTCTCCTTTTAGAAAGTTGATCTGAAAAAAGTCCGGCTCTTCGTGTATCGAAGAGCAATCGCGGGAGCGATGAGGCGACCTTTTAGATCCGGAGAACCCGGTTCAATTCGTGCAGGTTACGACCGTTCGCGATCACCGTGAAGCTGGCGTGGTGTCCAGTTGGCTTCGCCGCTACCGGTGTGGTCACCGCAATCGCGCCCGCGAGGGCCAACGCGGTGCCAGGTTTCTCGATCTTTATCGCGACCGTCGACTCCGTAAGAATATCGAACGGGCAGAACGCCATAGCTTGCTGAGTCGGCGCCTGTTCATCGGGGCAGCAATCATGCCCGGAGGCCTGCTGCGGGCACACGGCCAGGAAGCACAGTGTGGGTCCTGTGAACAGGGCTAGCAGCAGTAACGTTGCAAATGCGGTCTTCATGACTGCCTACTCTTAATGATACGGCTGCGCGGGGGATTTGTATCGTCTGGATTTGTCAAATCGGACTTACATGTAGATGGCTTGGCCCAGCATCGCCGTTAATCCGAGGAAGAGTTTGTAGAAGGATCCCCGGTCCGAGAGCACGACAGATCCCTCGACGACTCCTGGCGCAACCTGACGGAGAAGCGGCGCTGGGGTTTCCGCGTCCGAAATGGTCA
>DASYPO010000259.1:0-25286 GCA_036006545.1 Bryobacteraceae bacterium | reverse complement strand
GTTTTCGCGCATTTTGAAATTCAGCGTGGCGGTCTTGCCGTCGGTGCTGGGCGCCGTTTTCATGATGAATCCCGCGCCTTCGCCGTTGAGCTTGGTCTGAATGCGGCCGTAATCCACGTCCGCCGCCACCGGGTTGAGCAGACGCAAGGTCACCGACTCCGGCATTTCACCGGGAATTTCGATTGCGTCGTTTTCGAAAATGCGGTCGCCCACCTGCAACTTGAAAACGACAGGCTGCGCGCAGAGGCCGCCTGCCGCGGTCAGGAGAAGCGCCGCAAGAAATCCGCGCATTACTGTTTCTTGACGGGGCCTTTCTTCGACGGCGGCAAGGGATTCACCACATTGCGCGTCTTTGCGGGCTCATCGGGTCCCGCCGGAGAAGTGCCCGCTCCGGGAGTCCCGCCATCGTTGGGCCGTGCCTGGGGCAGCGCGCCAGCCGATTCGGTAGCGAATGCGGCCAGCCGCGAGGCGGTCCCTTCCGGAATTTTGGGAACCCATTTCACTTCGCCCGCCGCTTCCATGTAGTCGTACAGATCGTCCAGATTGGCCGGCAGGTAACCGGCGAGAATGGTCTGTTCCGACGTGTAGCCGAGGTACGAGTTCAAGTATTTCTGCAGCTCGTCGACGATCCGCGGATTCAGCGACGGATCCTTCTGATTCATCAGGAACAGCGCGTTGTAGAGGTGCGCGCCATAGTAGCGCTGCCGCTTATCGGTCGCGGCGGCTTTCTGGAATTCCGCTTCGGCCAGCTTCTTGTCGTCCTCGGTGCGGCCCACCAGCTTGAGAACCTTGGCGTAATAATAATGCGTGCCGGGATCGTTGGAGCGGTACGACACCGCGTATTCCAGATTCGCTTTGGCCAGCTGGAACATGTCGTGATAGAACGCCAGAATTCCGTTATCGCGCTTCAACTCCGACATCACTAATGCGAATTCGGGAGTGCTGCCCATCAGCTTCCCGTCCTGAATGCGCTTCTCGATATCGCCGCGGAATTCGCCCTTCAGGAACTCGTTCGCGACGTTGATGCGCTCGGCGAGCCGGCGGCGATTGCCCATGAATCCGAGGCCCACGCGCTGATCGCGGCGCACCTGCGTCTGCAGCGCCAGATAAAGCTTGGGCACTTCCTGCATGTCGTAATTGCGATTTAGCGCAGCCTTGAAAGCGATCTTGTCGGCTTCGTCTTCCTGCACCTTGTCCCAATCCAGATTGATTCCGCGGATGAACAAGTGCGCCAGCGCGTAGGTTCCCACACCCCCGATCAGGGCTCCCGCTGCCGCGCCCTCACCGTTTCGCCCAATGGCCCCTCCCAGGGCCGCGCCGCCAAGTAGACCAATTAGGCCATACTTGGCGCGTCGCTGTTCCTGCTTCTTGTTGAATTCTTCCTCGCCCACCGCCAGCAGCGATTTCAACTTCCAATGGTCCTTATATACATGCGCCATTTCGTGCGCCAGTACATAGGCGAGCTGCGATTCGTTATCGAGCATCGAAACCAGGCCGGTGGAAATGTAGATAGTGCCGGTCGAAAGTGTATTGGCGAACGGAATGGGATGTGCCACCAGGCGAAATGCAAATAACGTCTCGGCGTCTTCGGGAACTAGCGTCTGGCCTACACGATTCACATAGTCGGCCACTAGCTTGTTGTCATACAGGCCGGTCTGCAGCCGCAGCCGATCGCCATCATGCACCACCGTCGGGCGGGCCGGCGGCGCGATGTTGTTCGAAAACGCTTCCTGGCTGTGCTGCTGCTGGATCTGGTCGTAATGCTTATCCACGTCCTCACGAAAATCAGGGTCGTTGGTGTAGAGATTCTGCGAGAACTCCTTCAACTTATCGTAGGTGCGGGCGGCTTGCTCCGCCTTCTTGGACTGTTCCTTAGGATCGTCTTTTTTCTTCCCGCCGATCCCCAAAATTTGCGCATTTATTGAGCTGTGGACCAGCCCGAGACTCGCGACCAGAACAACTAGGCTACGCATAAGCAACCTCCGCACAACGTTGTAATAATTCCGAAAAAGCCGCAATTCGGCGGTAGGACTATAGCATAATGCAGCCTTGTCCCCGCGTCGAGGGCCCCGTGCTTGGGTGAGACTCGCGCGCGCAGCGTTTCAGCCCTCCGAGGAGGGCGGGCCCCCGGGCCCGCAGCCCGACGCCCTCGTCGGCGCGCATTTTGTGGCTGCTACTCAGCGAAGGTCTTCGAATCCACCAGCGCCGTCGCTTCCGCGATGAACTGGTCCAGGGGCTTTACACCCTGATCGGGATGTTTCCGGTGCCGCACCGCGACCGTTCCCGCTTCGGCTTCGCGATCGCCGACCACAAGCATATATGGCACCTTTTGCATTTGCGCGTCACGAATCTTGAGGTTCACTTTTTCCGGACGACTGTCGAGATGCGAGCGGAAACCTGCGGCTTCGAGTTTCGCGTGTACAGACTTGGCGTACTCGTTCTGGCGATCGGTAATCGGCAGCACCGCCACTTGCACCGGTGCCAGCCACAACGGAAACGCGCCCGCATAATGCTCCACCAAAATTCCGAAGAATCGCTCCAGCGATCCGTAGAGCGCGCGGTGAACCATGAGTGGCTCGTGTTTCTTTCCGTCCTCGTGGATGTACTCGAGCCCGAAGCGCTTGGGCAGCGTGAAATCGAACTGAACGGTCGAGAGCTGCCACTTTCGCCCCAGGGCGTCCAGCAGCTTCATGTCGATCTTGGGACCGTAGAACGCTGCTTCGTCTTTCATCACGGGGGCGTTCAATCCGAGACGCTCCACCGCGCGCGCCAGCGCTTTCTCGCCCAGCTCCCATTGCTCCGGAGTGCCGTCGTACTTTCCCGACTTCCCTCCGTCCCACGTCGAAAGCTCGGCCTCATACTGCTCGAACCCGTAGGTTTTCAATACGTCGATCGCGAATTCCAGACAGCTCACGATTTCGTCTTCGATCTGTTCAGGCGTGCAGAAAATATGGGCGTCATCCTGCGTAAATCCGCGCACGCGCAGCAGCCCGTGCATCACGCCCGATCGCTCGTAGCGATACACCGTGCCCAATTCGCCCAATCGCACCGGCAGCTCGCGATAACTGCGCTGCTTGTCGCGATAGATAAGGATGTGGCCCGGGCAGTTCATGGGCTTGAGCCGATATTCGGCATCGTCCAGTTCCATGCCCGCGAACATATTCTCGGCGTAATGGCTCAGGTGGCCGGACGTGCGCCACAGATCCGCACGCATGACGTGCGGCGTGTAGACCAGCGAATAGCCGCGCTTCAGATACTGATCGCGCATCCAATCTTCGATCAGCTTGCGCACCATTCCGCCCTTGGGATGGAAGAAAATCAGCCCCGGCCCCGCCAGTTCCTGAATGCTGAACAGGTCCAGCTCCTGACCCAGCTTGCGATGGTCGCGCTTTTTCGCCTCTTCGAGCTTCGCGATGTAATCGTCCAGCTCTTTTTTCGAGAAGAACGCGGTGCCGTAAATGCGCTGCAGCATCGCGTTTTTCTCATCGCCTTTCCAGTAGGCGCCCGCGATTGAGAGCAGCTTGAACGCTTTGATTTTCTTAGTCGAGGGCACGTGCGGGCCGCGGCAGAAATCGATGAATCCCGGTCCCAGCGTGTATTCCGAGAAAATTTCACCGGCGCGCTCGGTGATCAGCTCGCACTTCATTGGCTGATCGGCATACAGCTTCAGGCCCTCGGCCTTGGGCGTGTATTTGCGCTCGTAGGGCAAGTCGCGCGCCTGGATTTCCCACATCTTCTTCTCGATCTTCTCGAGATCTTCGGGCGTGAACTTTTCGTCGCGCTGGAAGTCGTAATAGAAGCCCGTGTCGATCGGCGGACCGATTCCAAGCTTCGTCCCCGGAAACAATTCGAGCACCGCCGCGGCCAGCAGATGCGCCGTCGAATGCCGATACACTTCGAGCGCCTCGGGATTTTTCGTTGTTAGAATCTGAAGCGCTGAATCGCTTTCGAAGGGCCGGTTGAGATCCCATAGATCCCCGTTGACGCGGGCGACGATCGCGTCGTCCGCCAGACGAGTGCTGATGCCCTTCGCGACGTCGATGGGCCGCGCGCCGGCGGCGACGGTCTGGACACTACCGTCCGGAAGGGTGACCTGGATACTATTCATGGGTAATTCTCAGGTTAGCAAAGGACCGTAACCGCGACCTCAGCGTCTAAGAATCCGCTGAAAGTCCTCTGCGGAGTCGCCGCGATACTCTTGCCTGTAGTTTTGCCAGCTCAGCCGCGCACCTGCACCGCGACAGGCGATCTCGAAGTCGTCGCATTCGAGAGCCGCATTTTTCCACCACCGCGCAGCCTGCGAATTCTGCTGCCCGACGGTTATCGCGACCCAGCGAATCGCTCGCGCCGCTATCCGGTGCTGTACCTCAACGACGGTCAGGATCTTTTCGATCGTTGCACGACGCTCTTTGGCGGCGACGAGTGGCGCGTCGACGAAACCGTTCGCGACCTGATCGCCGCGGGCAAGCTCGCGCCGATGATCGTGGTGGGAATCGACAACGGCGGGCGCAGGCTGCGCCCCAAAGAGTACCTGCCGTATGTAGACGAATTCCTCTCGCCCCCCGAGCCCGATCCGCAGGGCAAACTGTACCCGCGATTTCTCGATGAAGTGATTGCATTCGTCGAGCAGCGATATCGCATCATCCCCGGCGCGCGGAATCGCGTGCTGGGCGGTTCCTCATACGGCGCTGGCGCGGCGCTTTACGCGCTGATCGACCGGCCGGGTTCGTTCGCGGGATTGCTGCTCGAAAGCCCCTCGATCTACGCGAGCGATTACGCTCTGCTCAAAGACGCCGAGCGAGTCCGCACCTGGCCGCGCCGCGTCTACATAGGAACTGGCACGGTTCGCGAACCGGTCGGCGACGTGGAAAAGCTCGGCGCACTGTTTCGCAAAGTCGGACTGAAAGAGGATCGCCTGCGCGTCGTGACCCAGCCGGGCGCCGACCACTCCCAATCTGCGTGGGGCCAGCGGCTGCCCGAGGCGCTGCTGTTTCTGTTTGGCACACGCGAAGTGCGCTAAGACTGGTGAGGACCAATGGAATATCTGATTGGCGTGACACTGGCCTTAGCCGTGGCTGGCTTCGCAGCCTTGGTAGGCTTCGATCGCGACCGCGCCTTTTATCCAACGGTGCTAATCGTCATCGCTGCTTATTACGTTTTGTTTGCTGCGATGGACCCTTCCCGACGGGCACTCGGAATCGAGATCGTCGTTGCATTCGGATTTGTGCTATTTGCCGTGTTGGGATTCAAGAGAAATCTTTTGTTAGTCGCCGCGGCCATTGCTGGGCACGGAGTTTTTGACTTCGTCCATCACCTGTTCATCGACAACCCTGGCGTACCGCGCTGGTGGCCCGGTTTCTGTGGGTCAATCGATGTCGCTTTAGGTGTGTTGCTGGCCGTGCGCCTGATGAAGCAACGTGTTCGGCCCTAGACCTTCACCCTCTCGCGTCGCCGCCCTAAAACACTAAGGTCTCCCTCAAAATCCATGCGTGATACACTCAGCGCATTATGCGCCGAATCCTATCTATTTCGCTGCTATTCGGTTTGTTTTTTGCCGCGACAGCGCAGGCCCAGTTGTCCACCGAACAAAGGGTGGCCGACTTCCAGGAGATCGCCGCCGTAGTCTCCAAGCATTACGCCTTCGTCGAATGGAAGCGCGAAGCGGTGCGTTTCAACGCGCTCGACCTGGCGCCTTGGCTCGAGCGCATCCGCAAAGCCAAGGACGACCTGGATTTCTGGGAGATCTGCGCGCAGTACGTCGCCTCCTTCCAGGATTCGCATTCGGCCTTCCTGCTGCCTTCGGATTATTTCGCCACGCTCGGATTCAGCACCGACCTGTACGAGGGAAAAGTGCTGGTCGACCAGATCGATCCCGACACGTTTCCGGAAAAGGACCCACCCATCCGTGTAGGCGACGAAATAATATCGATCGACGGCAAGGCCGTGCAGGATCTGATCAACGGAATCGCGGCGCAGTTGGGCGACGGGAATCCGCGCGGGCGACAGCGAATTGCTGCGGCGCTCCTCACCAATCACCAGCAGTCATACGTGCCGCGTGCGCATGAAATCGGCGAAAAAGCGTCGCTCTTGATCCATCGCGACGACGGCAGCACTGCGACTGTCGAACTTCCGTGGGCCGTTTTCGGATCGCCCTATAAGCAGGCCGGCCCGGTGCCGAACCCGCTTAGCGGTAGCTCGGCGTTGCTATCGTCAGCTTCGCTTCCCGCGGCATCTCCGTCGGAAGTGGGTGCCGCAGCAGCCAACGGATCGCGCGTCCGGCCGCGTTGGCCATCCTATATGAATACCGCGCGACAGCGCCAGCAATTCCGCCGCGCGATGGGAACCGGGGGCCGAAAATTCCTGGCTGGATACGCCGAGCTGCATCCGGTTTTCAACCTGCCCGACAGCTTCGTCCAGCGCCTGGGTCGCGGCCGCTTCGACGATTTCTTTACCGGTACTTTCGATGCGGGCGACCTTAAAATCGGCTATCTCCGCGTTCCCAGCTTCGAGTTCTTCAGCACTACCGCCGTGCAGAAAGAGATCACTTATTTCGAAGCCAACACCGCCGGGCTCGTGGTGGACGTCATGCGCAATCCCGGTGGATACGGCTGCGCTGCCGAAGACTTGGCGCAGTTGCTTCATCCTCAAGGTTTCCACAGCCTGGCGATTGCGCTGCGCGTAAGTTGGTACGACATTCTAAATTTGCGCCAGAACCTGCAGGACGCCGAGGATTTTGGCGGCACCGAAGCCGAGATCGCCGAACTGCGGACCATATTGACATCCTTTGAGGAAGCCTTCGCGAAGAGTCGCGGGCTTACCAATCCGCTGCCTTTGTGCAGCGCGTCGCAGGATATTCCACCTTTCACCAACAGCAACGGCACTCTAGTGGCGTACAGCAAGCCCATCCTGGTCCTGACCGACGACTTCACGGCTTCGGCCGGCGACCTGTTCGCCGCGATGTTGCAGGATTCGGGACGCGCGAAACTGTATGGCACGCGCACCGCCGGCGCGGGCGGCGCCGTCACCAGCTTCAACGCCGGGCAGTACGGCGAAACCGGGATCAGCCTGGCCATCGGCATCCTGGTTCGCAAGGATCAACTGGTCACCATGGAATATCCGGCGTCAAATTACATCGAGAATATCGGAGTGCGTCCGGACGTTACCGACGACTATCAGACCGTCGACAACCTGGTGAATCTCGGCAAGAAGTTTGTCGAGGGATTCACGGCGAAGCTGGTAGAAATGATCAAGGCGCCGAAGTAACGCAGGCGATTCTTGGCGCCTGCATTTTCGTATCGCAGGCAATCCTGTGGCGCAGGTGATCTTGTGTTGTGGCGCAGGTGATCTTGTCACCTGCGGTTTTCTCGTGGCGCGGGCTTCAGCCCGCAGCGTCGGCTTTAGCCGGCGTCCCCGGTCTTCTGGTGTAACGCAGGCGATCTTGTCACCTGCGGTTTTCTCGTGGCGCGGGCTTCAGCCCGCAGCGTCGGCTTTAGCCGGCGTCCCCGGTCTGCGTGCAACGCAGGCGATCTTGTCGCCTGTAGTTCCCCCGAAACATGGCCCACCCCGCATCGATCTGATACGGTAGGGTTGTGTTCGCGATGGCGTGGTTCAATCGGCAAAAATCGGGCGTAGAGGACGGCAGCGAAGGCGAGAAGAAAGTTCGCACCGAAGGCCTGTGGCTGAAATGCGAGAAGTGCGGCCAGATCATCTGGAAGAAAGCGCTCGACGAAAGCCTGCAGGTTTGCCCCAAGTGCGAGCACCATTTCCGCATCGACGCGCGCCAGCGCCTGGCGACGCTGTTCGATAACGGTGAGTTTCACGAGCACGATCCCTACCTGGTCTCCACCAACCCGCTCAATTTCATCGACTCCCGGACCTACGACGAACGCCTGCACACCATGCAGGAATCCACCCAGATGTCTGACGCGCTGATTTCCGCCGCGGGCAAGCTGGCGGGACGGCAGGTCAACATCTGCGCCATGGAATTGAAGTTCATCGGCGGCAGCATGGGCGCCGTGGTGGGCGAGAAAATCACCCGCGCCATCGAGCGCTCGCTGAAAGACCGCGCCCCGCTGATTATCATTTCGGCGTCCGGCGGCGCGCGCATGCAGGAAGGCGCGATCAGTCTGATGCAGCTCGCGAAAATATCCGCGGCGCTGATGCGCCTCGATGACGCGAAGGTTCCGTATATCAGCGTGCTGACCGATCCCACCACCGGCGGCGTCACCGCCAGCTTCGCCATGCTGGGCGATCTCAACATCGCCGAGCCGGGTGCGCTGATCGGTTTTGCCGGGCCGCGCGTGATCGAGCAAACCATTCGTCAGAAACTCCCCGAGGGGTTCCAGCGCAGCGAGTTTCTGCTGGACCACGGTTTTCTCGACGCCGTCGTGAAGCGCAGCGAGATGAAAGCCTACATCGCCCAAGCGCTAAACTTTTTCTGTGACTAATAGACGTCCCGATGGAGGGCGGGCCCCCAGGCCCGCGCCCGGCCCCCTGGCCGGGCCTGCTTCAGTTCCCGAACTGAGGCGACCAGGGGGTCGCCTGCGGACCATGGGGTCCGCCTTCCTTCTACTCGCTGCATTTCCCCTCGCCGCAGCCGATTACGACCTCCTCATCCGCAACGCCCGCGTGGTCGACGGCGCCGGCAACGCGTGGTTCCGCGCCGATGTCGGAGTGAAAGACGGCAAGATCGCCGCCGTCGGCAAGCTCAACGCTGCCGCGACTTCCACCCGCACCATCGACGCCCGCGAGCGCTACCTCACCCCCGGCTTCATCGACGTCCACACGCACGTCGAGAGCAATGTAGAGCGCCTCCCGCAAGCCTCGAACTTCATTCTGGACGGCGTGACCTCGGTCGTCACCGGCAACTGCGGCAGCTCGACCCTCACCGTCGCGCAGTGGTTCGAAAAACTCGACAAGCTCGGCCTCGGATTGAACGTCGCGACGCTGATCGGCCACAATACCGTGCGTCGCGAAGTGATGGGCGCGGCGAATCGTCTCGCGACTCCCGAAGAAATCTCGAAGATGCAAGCGCTGGTCGACCGCGGCATGCGCGAGGGCGCTGTCGGCTTCTCGACCGGCCTGCAATACGTGCCGGGGACCTATTCGAATACCGCGGAAGTGGTCGCGCTCGCGAAATCCGCAGCCGCGCGCGGTGGCGTCTACACCAGCCACATGCGCGACGAAGGCGAGCATGTTCTCGAAGCCATCACCGAAGCGGTCACGGTCGGCCGGGAAGCCGGCATGCCGGTGCAGCTTTCGCATTTCAAGATCGACAACCGGCGGCTGTGGGGCGGCAGCGATCAGTCGCTCGCGTTGGTCGAGCGCTACCGGCGCGACGGCGTCGACGTGGTCGTCGATCAGTATCCCTACGACCGCTCCAGCACCAACCTCGGCATTCGTCTGCCCACCTGGGCGCTGGCCGACGGCAAAGTGAAAGAGCGCATCGCCGATCCCGCCACGCGTCAGAAAATCGCCGACGAAATGGTGAAGGATTTGGCGAACAACGGCCAGCCCGATTATTCCTTTTGCATGGTGGCGCGTTTCGCCGCGAATCAGAAATACGAAGGCAAAAATATTTCCGAGATCAACGCGATGGAGGGACGCGCGCCCGGCGTCGCGAACGAAATCGAGACTATTTTTTCGATCATGAGCCAGGGCGGCGCGCAGATGATTTATCACGAGATGGGCGATGTGGACGTGGAGCGCATCATGCGTTATCCGTTCACGGCGGTCGCGAGCGACGGCGGAATCGTCGACATGGGTGTGGGCATGCCGCATCCGCGCGCGTACGGGACCAATGCGCGGGTGCTGGCGGAGTACGTACGCACGCGCGGCACGCTGACGCTCGAGGACGCCGTTCGCCGAATGACCTCACTGCCCGCGCGGACGTTCGGATTCCGCGATCGTGGCTTGGTGCGCGAGGGTCTCGCCGCGGATCTGGTGCTGTTCGACCTGGCGCGCGTCCGCGATCGTGCGACTTTCGCTAAGCCGCATCAAACGTCGGAGGGTTTCGACTTGGTGGTGGTGAACGGGAAGGTCGTGGTCGAGGACGGCAAGGTCACCGGAGTACGTGCGGGAAAAACACTCCGAAAAAATTAGCCGCAGATAAACGCGTGCATGTGGCGCAGGTGATCTTGTCACCTGCGGGTCCGTGGCGTGGGCTTTTTCATAACCCGCAAACGGGGTCGCCTGCCCCTCTGGTCTCCGGGCCGCGAAAAGCTGATGAAAATCGGTTGCGCGTCGTGGCGCGGGCTTCAGCCCGCAGCCTCGGCTTCAGCCGAGGTTCAAGTCGGATGTTGTGCGGGCTTCGAGTTCGACTGGAATCCGGCCCGGGTAGCATCTATTTTCGACCCTGCGATTCTGGCGCGGGCTTCTTCATAACCCGCAAGCGGGCCGCCCGTAGCGAAATTTCCTACAGCATGAGTGTCGGTCCGCGCCGAGGTAAACTCGATCCCATGCTTTCCCGACGAGCGTTTGTTACTGGCGCCGCCAGTTCCGCGTTCCTGCGCGGCGCTGCGTTGACTTCCAAGGAGCGCGTCGACCGCGCCATTCACGGCCAGGACGTCGATCGGCCGCCCTTCACTTTCTGGTATCACTTCCTCGACGAAACCAAGCCGGCCGAAAGCCACGCGCAATCGACGCTAGCCTTTCACAGGAAATTCCGCACCGACCTCGTCAAGGTGATGAGCGATTATCCTTACCCGAAATCAAATGGCGACTGGCACGATCTGCGCGTCGTGGAGAATCCCTACCCGCAGCAGATTCGCGCGCTCGAACTGATTCGCGATGGACTCCGCGGCAGCGCCCCTTTCGTCGAAACCATCTTCAACCCATGGAATGTGGCCGGGAAGCTTTCCTCGCCTGAAAAGGTACTGGAGCTGAAAGCCACGAAGCCGCAAAAGCTTTTGGACGCGCTGGAGGTGATCGCGAAGTCAGAAGCCAATCATGCGCGTCTTGCGATCCGCGCCGGAGCCGCAGGCATTTTTCTCGCGATCGCCAACGCCCAAGCCGGCGTTCTCTCGGAAAGCGATTACGCAAAGTTCAGCGAGCCGTTCGACAAAATGATTCTCGACGCCGTGAAATCCGCGCCTCTCAACGTGCTGCACCTGCATACCGACGCCGCGAGCGGCGACAAGCTGTACGCGTCGCGCTTCTATCGCGGCTGGTCCGCGGCTGCCATCAATTACACCTTGCACACGCACATTCCGATCGCGCAGATGCGTCGCGACTATCCCGGTGTGATTCTGGCCGGATTGGACGAACGCGCGTACCGTTCGCTCAGCGCATCGCAAATAAAAGATCAAACGGCGGCGGCCCGCGCCGCGGCGGGAGCGAAGTTCATTTTGTCGCCCGGGTGTTCGGTGCCCAACGATTCCGCGGACGCCGAGCTGGAACGGTTACCGAAACTTCTGGGAGCGTAAGCATGCCTGCCGAAATCAAACCCAACCCCTTCGAGAAAAGTTCGCCCGAGACGAAGGCCTTATACGAGCGCTTGCTGACCGCGCTACGAAAACTCGGGCCGTTCGAAGCCGAGTGGAAGAAGACGTCGATCCATTTGGTCCGCAAGACGGCCTTCGCGGGAGTGCATCCTCGAAAAGCCTCGCTGGTGCTCACGTTGAAGGCCAGCGAGCTGATTAAGAGTCCGCGGATCGCGAAAAGCGAGCAGGTGTCGCGCAATCGCTGGCACCTGGATTTAAAGGTGAATTCGCCGTCTGAAATCGACAAGCAACTGCTGGACTGGCTCCGCGCCGCTTACGACTTGGCGGCCTGATCCGTCGTCACGACGTTCGGCACCCACTTCTCGATGGTCTTCCGTAGCTGCTCCAGGTCGATCGGTTTGCTCATGAAATCGTCCATGCCCGCGGCCAGACACTGTTGGCGATCACTGTCCATGGAGTTGGCCGTCAAAGCGCAGATGGGCGTGCGCCGCCCGTGGCGCTCCTTCTCGCGGATTGCAAGTGTCGCCTCGAAGCCGTCCATCTCGGGCATCTGACAATCCATCAGGATCAGATCGTAATCGTGCTGGGCGAGCGCCTCGACCGCCTCGCGACCGTTGATGACCGCATCCGCTTCGACGCCCAGCTTCTCCAGCAGCCGCAGCGTGATGCGCTGGTTCACCTTGTTGTCTTCCGCCAACAGGACCCGCGAAAAGCGTCGCACCGACTGCGCGGGCGTGGGAGCGATCGCGTCTCGAATCGGCTCCGGCGTCGCCGCGATCTTCGGCGCAGCGGCGGCCGGCGTCGCGACTGGCGCGGAATGATCCCGCCCGAACACCGCCGTGAACCAGAATGTGCTGCCGCGCCCCGGATCGCTGCGCACGTCGATCTCGCCGCCCAGCAGGTCCACGATTTGTTTGGAAATCGCCAAGCCCAATCCCGCGCCTTCGAACTTGCGCGAACTCGATTCGTCGGCCTGCGTGAAGCTCTGAAACAAGCGGCGCTGCTTGTCGCGCGCAATGCCGATGCCCGTATCGCTTATGGTGAATCGCAGCGTTACCGTCTCCGGCATTTCCCTCACCAGCCCGACTGCCAGGCCCACTTCGCCGCGCTCGGTGAATTTGATCGCATTGCCGATCAGATGACCCAGCACCTGGCGCAAACGGCTTCGGTCGCCCACCACACTCGCGGGAATCTCCGGCGGAATCACCGAGCTGAACTTCAAACCCTGGGTGCGTGCCCGCAGCGCGAATAGCGATCCGATTTCCTGCAGCTCCGCCGCAAGGCTGAACGCCGCGCGCTCGATCTTCAGCGCGCCGGATTCGATGTTGGACAAATCCAGTATGTCGTTAAGCAGCGCCAGTAACGCATTCCCGGATTGCCGAGCCTGTTCCGCATATCCCCGCTGCTCCGGCGGTAGCTGCGTTGCCAGCAGCAGGTCCAGCATGCCCAGCACCCCGTTCATGGGCGTGCGGATCTCATGCGTCATGTTGGCCAGGAAGCGATTCTTCATGCGCGTGGCCTCGCGCGCTCGGGCCAGCGCGGATTCCAGCTCTTCGTTCTTGCGTTTGAGTTCCTGCGCGTTTTCGCCCAGCTTCTTCTCCGCGATCCGCCGCGCGGTGATGTTGCGCAGCACGCCGATCACGCAATCCCAGTACAGCGGCAGGATGCGGCACTCATATGTCTCTTGGCCCAAACGCGACTCTTCCGAATACTCGATCACTTCCAGCGCGTTGGTGCGCCGGACGCGCCCGATCGCTTCCACAATCGAGGCGGCAGCGCTCGACGGCAACACTTCGCCAAGCGTGTGCCCACTGAACTTGCGCGGATCGAGAAATGGGTCCTTGGTATTTCCGCCGCTGCATTCCAGGACTTGACCGTCCGCGTTCAAGCGCAGGAACAGATCCGGGAACGCCTGGAACAGCGCCTTCAGTTCCGAGGCGGCTTTGCTGGCCTCCTCCGCGTTGCGATGCCGTTCGGTTACGTCGATACGAGCGGTGCGCAGTCCGATTGCATGACCGCTCTCATTGAGCAGGAAAGTCTCGTGTACCTCGGTGACCACCAACGATCCGTCGGGCCGCACCAACTTTTCTTCATACGGCACCAGCGGACCCTGCTGCGTGAGTTTGATCTGCAGTTGCTCACGCACCCGCGCGCAGCTTCCCGGGGCAGCCAGCTCCGCGTAATGCCTCCCCAGAATTTGTTCCCGATCCAGACCGCGAAGCTTGCACTCCTGCTGATTCACATTGCGGACGATTCCTTCCAGATCCACTTGCACGTAACCCAGCATCGAGTTCTGGAACAGATCGTCCACCGGCAGCGGCTCTATCGGACCGGCGATCTCCGGCGCTTTCACTTTGCGCCACTTGCGGAAATGGTTGAGCAGCAGGCCGGCGATCAGCAGGCCCAGCACCCACGCGAGAATCTGAGGATCCACTAGCATCGAAAGAGAGAAAGCGACACTCGATTGGTCGGCAGCCTGGTTCCGATTCTTTAGGCCGAGGTGTATGCTGGCAGTTATCATGCGCCGTCTTAATCTCGTTTTCCGGTTGATCGCAGCGGTCATCGTAGCGGCCCCTGGAGCGGCTGCCGCCGATACGGCCGCTCGAATTCAACACGTCGAACAAGGGCTGCGCGCGCCGACGTCCGTCAAAGGGCAGCCGCAACCCAAGTGGACCATCGCCGAACGGCTCGCGTTTTACAAGGTCCCCGCCGCCAGCGTCGCGGTGATCGACGAAGGCAAGATCGAGTGGGCGCGCGGCTACGGCGTCACCGCGCAGGGCGGGAAGCCGGTGGACGCCGAGACGTTGTTCCAAGCCGCGTCAATCAGCAAGCACGTGGGCGCGATGGTGGCGCTGCACCTGGTGGATCAAGGAAAACTCGCCCTGGATGAAGACGTCAATCTCAAGCTGCGCTCCTGGAAAGTTCCCGAAAACGAATTCACGAAAACACAAAAGGTCACGCTGCGTCGACTACTTAATCACAGCGCCGGCTTGACCGTGCATGGCTTCCGCGGTTACGCGCCCGGCGAACCAGTGCCGACCCTGGTTGAATTGCTCAAGGGCGTGAAGCCCGCGAACTCCGCGGCGATTGTGGCTGATATGGAACCGGGAACCAAATGGCGTTACTCCGGCGGCGGTTACGAAGTGATGCAGCAACTGGTGATCGATGTCACCGGAAAACCTTTTCCGCAACTGGCGCAGGAGATCGTCATTGGGCCGCTGCGCCTGACGCGCAGCACCTTCGAGCAGCCGCTCCCCACGCGCCTGGAAGGCAACGCGGCGGCCGGACATCGCGCGGACGGCTCGATGATTCAAGGTCGCTGGCACACCTATCCGGAGATGACCGCGGCGGGCATGTGGACCACGCCTTCGGATCTTGCTCGCATCGCCATCGAGATTCAGAGCAGTAATCGCATACTCAAGCCGGCGACCAAGGAGGCGATGCTGACCGAGGTTCTGGGCGGCTACGGTTTGGGATTGGGCTTGAAGTCGACCGACGGACACAAATCGTTTTCACACGGCGGCGGTAACGAGGGGTTCCGCTGCTTTCTCTTCGCGTATCGCGAAGGCGGGCGGGGTGCGGTCGTCATGACCAATGGAGACCGCGGCGGCGGATTGGCCGACGAGATTCTGCGCAGCATCGCGGCCGAATACGGCTGGGCGGACTATCGCGTGACCGAAAAGTAGACGGTCCGGATTTGGCTCAGGCACAACCTCCACGGCGCCTCGGACCTTTCGACGCCACCATGATCGTCATGGGCGGCATCGTCGGCTCGGGGATTTTCATCAATCCTTATGTAGTCGCCGAACGCGTGCATACTCCCGCACTGATTCTCGGCGTGTGGCTCGCAGGCGGGTTGCTGGCGCTCGGCGGAGCGTTCATCTGGGCGGAGCTGGCGACGCGATTGCCCGGCGCGGGCGGCCAATATTTGTACCTGCGCGAGGCGTACCATCCGTCGGTTGCGTTCGTGTACGGCTGGGTGCTGTTGCTGGTGACGCAGACCGGTGGCATGGCGGGGGTGGCCGTGACCTTCGCGCATTATTTCCGCGAAGTGACCGCGGTGAATGTTGACGATCGCGTGGTCGCAGCGATCGCGCTGCTGGGTTTGACTGCGATCAACTGCTTCGGGGCACGCGCCGGAAGCAATGTGCAGACCACGCTGATGCTGCTGAAGTCGGCCGCCATCGCGACGCTGGTGATCGCGGGGTTGTCGCATGGCGGGACGATTCATTTCTTTCCGCTAACGGATCAACCCGCGTCGTTCAGCTTGTTGCGCTCGATTGGCGCGGCGATGATTCCCGTCGCGTTCGCCTACGGCGGCTGGCAGACCGCGAGCTTCGTCGCGGCCGAAATGCGTGACCCCAAGCGCGATCTCTCGCGCGGATTAATCGCCGGCGTCATCGGCGTGGTGGTGTTGTATCTCGCGGTGAACTTCGTGTGCGTGCTGGTGCTGGGCCCTCAGGGACTCGCGGCGACTAAGACGCCCGCGTCGGCGATCATGCGCATCGCGATGGGGGAAACAGGCGCGCGACTCATCGCCATCGGTATCGCGATCTCGACGCTGGGATTCCTGAGCCAGGGAATTCTCACGGCGCCGCGCGTGTACAGCCGCATGGCGCAGGACGGCCTGTTCTTCCGTCGCGTCGGTTGGATCTGGCCGCGCACGGGCGCGCCGGTGGTCGCGATCGCGCTGCAAGGCGTGCTGGCCGCGATCATCGCGATCTCCGGACGCTACGATCAGATTCTTAACTACGTGGTGTCGGTGGATTTCATTCTGTTCGGATTCACCGCGGCGGGCTTGATCATCTTGCGACGACGCACGCCCTCGGGCGGCGACGACGACGCGTTGTATCGCACCCCGGGACATCCGTACACGACCGGATTATTCGTGTTGGCCTGCGCGGCGATCGTTATCGCGACGATCGCGACGGCGCCCGCGAACAGTGCGATCGGATTGGGAATTCTGCTGACCGGAATTCCCGCGTATTGGTTCTGGAAACGGCGGCTGGCATGAGACACATGCATTCCGATTACATGCATTGGGCGAAGACGCGGCAGCGCGGCAAATACACGCTGGCGACCAGTGGCGTGGGTGGATTTCCATTGAGCGAACTCGGAGTGACGATCGATCAGCTCGAGATCAACGGTGACAGCACTTATGGATACAAACCACTCCAGGCTGCCCTAGCCGCGAAGTGTGGCGTGGATCCGGATTCGATCGTCGCGGCGGCGGGCACGTCGATGGCGAATCATCTCGCCATGGCTGCGCTGATCGAGCCCGGCGACGAAGTGCTGATCGAGCATCCCGCCTACGAGTTACTCGTGTCCGCGGCGCTTTACCTAGGTGCTGATGTGAAGCGGTTCGCACGAACGGAAGACAGCGGGTATGCGCTCGATCCGGCCGTCGTACGGCAAGCGATGAGCCCGCGGACGAAGCTGATCGTGGTCACGAATCTGCACAATCCTTCGAGCGCGCTGACGTCCGACGAAGTACTGCACGAGATTG
The DNA here is from genome assembly GCA_036006545.1 of Bryobacteraceae bacterium. Lineage (GTDB taxonomy): Bacteria > Acidobacteriota > Terriglobia > Bryobacterales > Bryobacteraceae > Palsa-187. The sequence goes on along the minus strand of DASYPO010000259.1, from coordinate 8,339 downwards.
GCGATCTGGCACGTAGCGTCGGCGCGCGCGTACTGGTCGACGAAGTTTATCTCGACGCCGTTTACGAGAACACGCCGCGCACGTCGTATCACTTGGGGCGCGAGTTCGTCGTCACCAATAGTCTTACGAAAGTCTACGGACTGAGCGGGCTGCGCTGCGGCTGGATTGTCGCCGAACCGGATCTGTCGCGGCGGATGTGGCGATTGAATGATTTGTTCGGTTCGATTCCCGCGCATCCGGCGGAGCGATTGAGCGTGATCGCGCTCGAGAATCTCGATCACATCCGCGAACGCGCACGGCGAATCGTCGAAGCGGATCGCGCGCTGCTTAATGAGTTTCTGGATTCACACGATCAGGTCGCCGCGCCGCGAACTCGCTGGGGAACAACGTCGTTCGTGCGTCTCAAACGCGGAAACGTCGACGAATTTCTCGACCGACTTCGGAACGAGTACGAAACCACAGCCGTGCCGGGGAGGTTTTTTGAAATGCCGGATCATTTCCGCATCGGGATGGGCGTGAGCACGGAAATGTTCGCCGAAGGACTTCGCCGGATGGGCGAGTTGCTGAAGGATTATTCGACGCGATAGTTCGGAGCTTCTTTGGTGATGATCACGTCGTGCACGTGACTCTCGCGCTGACCGGCCAGCGTGACGCGAACGAACTTGGCGTTCTCGCGAAGGTCGGCGATGGTCGCGCAACCGCAATAACCCATGCCGGCGCGCAGGCCGCCAACCAACTGATACACGAGATCGGCCAGCACACCCTTGTATGGCACGCGACCCTCGATGCCTTCGGGCACCAGCTTGCCACCCGCGTCCTGCCCGTAGCGATCGGTGGATCCCTGCGCCATCGCACCCAGCGATCCCATGCCGCGATAACTCTTGAAGGTGCGACCCTGATACAGAATCGTTTCACCGGGGCTTTCTTCCGTGCCCGCGAACAAGCTGCCGATCATCACGCAATCCGCGCCCGCCGCGATGGCTTTCGTCACGTCGCCCGAATACTTGATGCCGCCGTCGGCGATTAACGGCACGCCGGTGCCGCGCGCGGCTTTGGAACATTCGGCAATCGCTGTGATTTGCGGAACTCCGGCTCCGCTGACCACGCGCGTGGTGCAAATCGAACCGGGGCCGATCCCGACTTTGACGCCGTCGACACCCAGCGCAATCAGGTCGCGAGCCCCTTCGAAGGTCGCGACGTTGCCCGCGATTAACTGCACGTCGGGCAGCGCATGCTTGATCGCCGCCACGGCTTCGAGCACGCGCGATTGATGTCCGTGGGCTGAATCGATCGCCAGCACGTCCACCTTTTTCTTCACCAATTCCTGCGCGCGCTCCAGATAATCGCCAGTGGATCCAAGCGCGGCGCCCACGCGCAAGCGGCCCTGCGGATCTTTCGCCGCGGACGGGTATTTCAACTTCTTCTGAATATCCTTGACCGTGATTAGACCTTTGAGGTTGTAATGCTCGTCGACCACCAGAAGTTTTTCGACGCGATGGCGATGCAGGATCGATTCGGCTTCTTCAAGCGTGGTGCCCACTCCCACGGTGATCAGATTATCCTTCGTCATCACTGACGAAATGGGCAAGTCGTAACGCGTCTCGAAACGCAGATCGCGATTGGTCAGAATCCCGACCAGCTTGCCGTGCTTGGTCACCGGCACGCCCGAAATTCGATAGCGCTTCATCACTTCGAGGGCGTCGTAAATTTTCTGTTCGGGATCGATGGTCACGGGATCGACGATCATGCCGCTTTCCGAGCGTTTCACGCGATCCACTTCTTCAGCCTGCCGGTCGATCGCCATGTTGCGGTGGATCAGGCCGATTCCGCCCTGCTGCGCCAGTGCGATCGCAAGATGCGATTCCGTTACCGTGTCCATCGCGGAGCTGACGACGGGAATGTTCAGGCCGATTTTTCGAGTGAGCCAGGTGCGCGTATCGGTTTGTGCGGGGACGACGTCGCTACGCGCGGGCAAGAGAAGAACGTCGTCAAACGTAAGACCTTCTGGGATGGTTTCAGGGACCATACATTATTATACTGGGCGCGCTTTGATACACTGAAGTTTCCCCATATGCTTTCAGCAACACAACTGCGCCCGGGTATGGTGGTCAAGTTCAACAAAGAGTTGTACTCGATCTTCAAAATGGAACATCGCACGCCGGGCAACCTGCGCGGATTCGTACAGGTGAAAATGCGGAATTTCCGGACGGGCTCCATGATGGAGCATCGGTTCAGCTCGGAAGATAAAGTCGAAAAAGCGCAGCTCGACGAGCACGAGATGGAGTACTTGTACGACGACGGCGAGTACTACTATTTTATGAACACGGAATCCTTCGAGCAGATGCATCTGACTGAGGAGATCCTCGGCGATGCCGTGAAATTCCTGATCCCGCAGCTCAAGGTGAACGTCGAATTCTACGAAGGCAAGCCGGTCAGCGTGGAGCTGCCGCCCAGCGTGGATATGACCGTGGTCGAGACCGAGCCGGGGCTGAAGGGCGCCACGGTTTCGAACGTGACCAAGGCGGCGAAGCTCGAGACTGGACTTGTCGTGCAAGTGCCGGCGTTCATCAACGAAGGCGAGAAAATCCGCGTGTCCACTTCCGAGCAGGCCTACCTCGAGAGATCCTGAAGCGCGCGTTCGAGCTCGGGTTCTTCTTCCACAAACACTGTTCGCAGATCCAGTACCACGCGATCGTTTTCGATGCGCGTGATGATCGGCGGAGTATTGGCGCGCAGTTTTTTCTCTACGGCGACGGCGTTGCCGGGCAGTACGAGCAGCCACGTTGCGAGCGATTGCTCGGGCGTTGAGCCGCCGCCCGCGACACTGCATCCTTCGACGATTTCGAGTCCGGGGATGCGTTCCGAAAGGCGCATAGCGCGCTCGCGAATCTCGGCGGCGCTGGCGCGGATCATGCGGAGCGCGGGGATTTCGCTCCAGCGTTCGAACACCAGATGACCCAGCGTGGTCGCGAGCGCCTGCGTGATCAGTTTGTCGAGCCGCAGCGCGCGAAAGAGCGGATTCCGGCGTAGCCGTGTCACGATTTCGGTATCGCCCGCGATCAGGCCGGCCTGCGGACCGCCCAGTAGCTTGTCGCCGCTAAAGGTGACGAGATTCACTCCCGCGTCAAGGCTTTCCGACACGCGCGGCTCGGCGATGCCGAAGGGTCGGAGATCGGCGACGCATCCGCTGCCCAGGTCTTCGTACAGTGGCAGGCCGCGTTCGCGCGCGAGCGTCGCGAGTTCCTGGAGCGACGGCTTCGCGGTAAATCCTTCGATATGGAAATTGCTGGGGTGCACGCGGAGGAGCAGGCGTGTGCGTTCGTTGATGGCGTCGCGATAATCGTCGATACGCGTGCGATTAGTGGTGCCGACCTCACGCAGTGTCGCTCCGGACGCAGCCATGATGTCGGGAATGCGGAAGCCATCGCCGATCTCGATCAGCTCGCCGCGGCTGACGATGACTTCGCCGCCGCCGGCAAGTTCATGGAGCGCCAATAATATCGCCGCCGCATTATTGTTGACAGCGATTCCAGGTTTGCCGGTGAGTCGTTCGAGAAGTGCCGCGATATGTGAGTCGCGCTTGCCACGGCGCCCCGATCCAAGATCGTATTCGAGATTCGTATAGCCTTCGAGCGGTGTGAAGGCAACCGAAGGAGCGCGGCCCAGATTGGTGTGCAGGATCACACCGGTCGCGTTGATGACGCGGCGCAGCGACGGTTGCGCGAGCGCAGTGAGATTCGCTCGGATTTGTGTTTCGATCGAGGCGGGATCGGCGGCGCGCTGATCGAGCAATGCCGCGCGTGTTGTAGCGAGCACGCGGCGCGTTTCGTCGACGATCAAGGAGCGAGGTGCGTCGAGGTCGTTTAGTCGCGCGACGACTTCATCGACGGAGGGGAGATGGCGCAGCGTCACTTTCCAGTCACTTTCCAGTCATTTTCCAAGCATGGGGAAGAGTCTGCGAATCTCCTCGTCATTCGGCTGGCGGCCGTATTCGCATAGCTCGAAGGACTCGACGTAGCGGGCCTTCTGCGCGCGGTCGGGACCATACCACTTCGTCAACGTCGCGAGCGTCGCGGGGCTGATCGGACGCACGCGCTGTGATGCGACCCACTTGCGTCGTGCCTCGGGATCCTTCGGCACCTGGTCGAGCGATCCGGCGACCCACGGCAGCCATTCGTAAAATTGCGAGGCGTGCGCGTCGAACGCCGCGACCTTCTTGTCGAACACGTCGTCGATGATGACGGTGACGTCCGGACGAAACGGGTTCGGCCGCTGGAAGTTGTCCTGGAAATACAGGAAAACCGGATTGCGGCGCAGCGGGGGAACGTCGGAAACGACATTCGGTACTACGACCATATACGCGGCGTCCTGCACCAGCACGCCGGTGTAGCGATGGTCGGGATGGTAATCGTTGGGACGCGGCGCGATCACGACATCGGCATTCCATTCGCGGATGCGGCGGATGATCTGCTTGCGCACTTCGATGGTCGGCAGCAATTCGCCGTCGCGGTTGTCGAGGACCTCGTATTCGATGCCCAGCCGTCGCGCGGATTCGAGAGCTTCCGCCCGCCGGCGCTGCGCTAGCATGCCACCTCCCATCGATTGATGGCCTGCGTCGCCGTTGGTGACCGACAGAAACTTCACCTTGTGGCCCAGCGCGGCGAACTTCGCGGCGGTGCCCGCGGAGCCGATGTCGCAATCGTCCGGATGCGCGCCGATGGCGATGACGCGGATGGGCGTCTGCGCAAATGCGGCCGTCGCGGCGGCAAGTAGAATCAGAATTCTCGACATGGAAGTTTTCATCATCTCAACTCTCCTGGGTCAAGCCTGCGGGCTTTAGGGCCGGCCTTGGGATGGGAGCGGTCGTAAACCGCCATCAGGTCGGTGAGCGAAACCTGCGTATACTTCTGCGTGGTCGAAAGGCGCGCGTGGCCGAGCAGTTCCTGAATCGCGCGCAGGTCCGCGCCATCGGACAGCAGGTGTGTCGCGAATGCGTGTCGCAGGCTGTGCGGATGCAGCGCCGAATCGCCCGAAATCATCCGAGCGTAAAATTTCACGATGCCCCGCGCGCCGCGATCGGTGAGCCGACGCCCCGCGTGATTCACCAGCAGCGCTCGCTCCGTGCGCTGGGCTTTGCGAATTTCGATGTATTTCTCGAGCGACGCAGCGGCCTTCGATCCATAGGGAACCTGGCGTTCCTTGTTGCCCTTGCCGCGCACGCGAACCCAACGCTCGGTGCGATCGATGTCTTCGATGTTCAGGCCGACCAGCTCGCTGACGCGCAAGCCGCAGCCGTACAACATCTCGAAAAGTAGCAGATCGCGCTCCACGTGCGGCTGCTTCAAATCCGCGGTCGCGATTCCATCGACCAGCCGGTTGGTCTGCTCAGCGGTTGGCACGGCCGGAATATTCTTCGGAGCCTTCGGGGTTCGCACCAGACGCGCGACGTTAGTGGGGATGGTTCCTTCGCGCAGCAGAAACGCAAATAGCGATCGCACCGCGGCCAGCTTGCGGCGGATCGAAATGACGCTCAGCCCGCGATGGTACAAGCTGCCGAGCCATTCGCGAAGCTGCAACGCATCGATCGTTGCGGGGGCGGGCGGCGATTCGCCGGGCGGCGAGAAATACTCGAGAAACTGCTGAAGGTCGCTCGCGTAGTTTCGCAGCGTGTGAGCGGACGCGTTCTCCAAGCCCAGCGAAGCGATATACCTTTCGATTGCTGCGGCGAGTTCAGACATGGTCTAGACTACGGCGCACAGATGCGCGTCGAGCGCGGCCAGCGCGCGTCGGCAGACCTCGGCGTGGCGCTGTTTTTTGTCGCGCGGCGGATTCTCGATCTTGGGAAGAAGATCGAAGGTGATATTAGCGGGCTGGTAATTGAGCGGGTCCGCGCCTGAAACATACGCGCATAACGATCCAACCGCGGTCTCGCGCGGAAACGTGCGAAGCGTTTCCCCGCTTGCCAGCGCCGCGGCGCCGCGCCCCGCAACCAAGCCGGTTGCGATCGACTCCACGTAGCCTTCGACACCTGAAATCTGGCCTGCGAAGAAAATATGCGGTGTAGTGCGGAGTTGCAATGACGCGCTGAGCAACGCGGGACCGTTGATATAGGTGTTGCGATGGACCTGGCCGTAGCGCAGGAATTCGGCGCGTTCGAGACCGGGGATCATGCGCAACACGCGCGCCTGCTCGCCAAAGCGCATATGATTTTGAAAGCCGACCAGGTTGAAGCTGCCCGATCGAATATCTTCCTGCCGAAGCTGCACGACCGCGTAGGGACGGCGGCCGGTGCGCGGATCGGTCAGGCCCATGGGTTTCATTGGTCCGAAACGCAAGGTCTCGCGGCCACGGCGGGCCAACTCTTCGATCGGCAGACAAGCTTCGAAATATTTCACTTGGTCCTGTTCGATATGCGCGGGAACACTTTCGGCGGCTAGCAGCGCGTCGAGAAATGCCTCGTACTGGGGTTTGTCGAAGGGACAATTTAGATAGTCGTCGGTACCGTCGAGCGACTTTCCGTAACGAGAAGCGCGAAACGCGATCGAGGTGTCGATCGATTCGGCGTCGATAATCGGGCTGATGCTGTCGTAGAAAAACAGGCGATCGCTGCCGGTGATTCGCGCGATTTCGGCGGCCAGCGCATCCGACGTGAGCGGCCCGCTGGCGACGATCCAGGTCTGCGATGGATCGAGCGTGGTTACTTCATCGCGCGCGATGGTGATCGCAGACTCGGCCTCGAGCGCCCGTTCGATCTCCTGCGAAAACAGATCGCGATCCACAGTGAGAGCGTGGCCGGCGGGCACGCGCGCTCGTGACGCCGAGTGAATCAGCAGCGAATCCAACCTCCGCAATTCTTCTTTCAACAACCAGGGCGCGGAGTTTTCCTGCTCGCTCTTGAGTGAATTACTACAGACCAGCTCCGCGAGATTAGCGGTCTTGTGCGCGGGAGTCTGCCGCAGCGGGCGCATTTCGTGCAGCACGGCGCGGCCGCCAGCGCGGGCAATTTGCCACGCGGCCTCGCAACCCGCCAGACCCCCGCCGATCACCTGTACCACCGCTTGCATGCTCTCTCCTGTATTCTCGTTTATTATGCTGAACCGCCGCGACCTCTTCCGCACCGCTGCCGCTTTCACGGCAGCGTCCTATTCACGCATCCTGGGGGCGAACGATCGAGTGCGTCTGGGACTGATCGGCGCGGGCGAACGCGGCCAGTTCGTCACCAGCGTGTTTCAGAAGAACGTGACGATCGAGCTTGCCGCCGTGTGCGACGTGTACACGTCCAAAATCGATCAAGTGCAAAGTAAGACGCCCAACGCGAAGAGTTTCACCGACCATCGCAAGCTGCTCGAGATGAAAGATCTGGATGTGGCGCTGGTCGCCACGCCCGATCATTGGCACGCCGGGGTGGCGATTGACGCGCTTAACGCAGGAAAAGATCTTTATATCGAGAAACCGTTGACGCTGCGAATCGAAGAAGGCCCTGCGATCGTCAAAGCCGCGCGCGTGAATAATCGCGTGGTGCAAGTGGGCATGCAGCAGCGCAGCGGCCCGCACTATATTCGGGCGCGCGACGAGTTCGTCAAAGCCGGCAAGCTCGGCAAAATTACACTGGCGAGAACGTGGTGGCACGGCAACGGATATCATCTCCGCAAAGCTCCCGCGTCGCTGCAGCAGTTACCGTCGAATCTTGACTGGTCGCGATTTCTCGGTCCGGTGAAGTGGCGCGATTACGATCCGCAGCAGTATTACAACTTCCGCGCGTACTTGGATTTTGGCGGCGGCCAGGTAACGGATCTGTTCACGCATTGGATCGACGTGGTGCACATGTTTATGGAACAGGACGATCCCATCGCGGCCTCGGCGGCGGGCGGCGTGTATCACTATAAGGACGGCCGCACTGCGCCGGACACGATCAACGTGCTGCTGGAATATCCGCAGGAATGGACCGCGACGTTTGAAGCGACGCTCGCGCCCGGCGTGACCGGTGCGGCAATCGAGATGTGCGGCACGTTAGGGCGGCTGTTCATCACGCGCAACGAGTTCACTTTCACGCCGGCTGGTCGTAACGCGCAACCTGTAGTGGTAAAAGCAGAGCGCGAGCTGACGATTGACCACGTCGAGAATTTTCTGGATTGCGTACGGACTCGCAAGCGTCCCAACGGCGACGTGTACATCGGACATCGATCGGCGCAGGCGTCGCACTTGGGGAACATCGCGTATTTGCAGAAGCGGCGCTTGCGGTTCGATCCGGTGCGGGAAGAGATACAGCCGCTTTAGCCGCAGATAGACGCAGATGGACGCAGATAATCAAGAAGCCAGGAGCCCCGAGCCAGTCCCGG
>DASYPO010000258.1:0-3176 GCA_036006545.1 Bryobacteraceae bacterium | reverse complement strand
TTTCGTCTTGGGCGCGCGACCGCTCCACAGATGCGACAATCGCACCGGCCAGTGGCCGAAATTCGGAAACGCGACGATGCCACGCCGGGCGACGCGGAGCATTCCCCGCAATACTCGCAGTGGATCGCGCGTTTCCTGCAGGGTCTGCGTCAGAATCGCGTAGTCGAACACCTGCTCGGGATAATCGTCGACGGCTGATTCCAGGTCCCCCTGATAAACCGAAACACCGCGCGCGATCGCCTTCTGTACACGCGCGCCGGTCAGCTCCACACCGCGCCCGTCGACTTGCTTGTTCTCTTTCAACCACGCCAGCAGTTCGCCTTCGCCGCATCCCAGGTCGAGCACGCGCGTACGCGGTTCAATCAACTCGCCGATAATCGCGTAGTCACTGCGCCCATAAACCTCACGCACGTCCCGTTTTCTCCAAACGTGAGTTCTCCTTGAACGTGCTGGCGAGGAATCCGCGCACGAGATCGGTCTGTTCGTCGACCTCCACTAGAAACGCGTCGTGACCATAGCGCGATTCCAGATTGCAATACGCGACGTCGCAATTACGGCTGCGCAGCGCGCTCACGATCTCCTGCGATTGGTAGCTGGGGTACAGCCAATCCGACGTGAAACTAATCACCAGAAAGCGCGTGCGCACAGTTTCGAACAGCGACGCGAGCGATCCTCGTGACCCGCTCTGCGTCAGGTCGAACGAATCCATGGCGCGCGTGATGTAGATGTACGAATTCGCGTCGAAGCGGTCGACGAACTTGGATCCGCGGTATTGGAGATAGCTCTCGACTTCGAATTGATCGGGCTTGCGCAGGCGGCGACCGAACTTTTCGCGCATGCTCTCGTCACTCATATACGTGATGTGGCCCACCATGCGCGCCACGGACAGCCCGCGGCCGGGCGGCTTTCCCGAATAGTAATTTCCGTTGCACCAATCCGGATCCGCCATGATCGCTTGCCGGCCCACTTCGTTGAAGGCGATTTGTTGCGCGCTGTGACGCGCCGTCGTGGCGATCGGCAGCGCCGCCGCGACACTTTCCGGATACGTGACCGCCCACTCGAGCGCTTGCATGCCGCCCATCGAGCCGCCGGCCACCGCCAGCAATCGCTCAATCCCCAGGTGGTCGATCAGCTTTTTCTGCAAGCGGACCATGTCGGCGATCGAAACGGATGGAAACGTCATAGCCCACGGGCAACCCGTTTCCGGATTGATCGAACCCGGGCCGGTCGTGCCGCGGCAGCCGCCCAGAACGTTTGAGCACAGCACGAAATAGCGATCCGTATCGAACGCCTTGCCGGGACCAATCATGCTGTTCCACCAGCCGCCTTCGCCCGCCGCGTGTGCGTCGCCGGAGAAAGCGTGCAGCGCGAGGATTGCATTGCTGCGATCGCGATTCAACTCGCCATAGGATTCGTAGGCGACGTCCACTGGCGCGAGCGTGATGCCGCAATCCAGCGAAAGTTCGTCGAACCTCGCACTGCCCGCCTCCGTGATCATGAATTTCCAGTGTACAAAGCAAATTTGCGGAGAACAGTGACGCCGCCGCGATGGGTGTGGTGAAATAAAGGTTACCCCACCGTTTGGAGGCATCACCCACTTGAATCCTGCCCTCCTCGCCCTGGAAGACGGAACGGTCTTCGAGGGACAGAGTTTTGGTGCGCCCATCGAGCGCGCAGGCGAAGTTGTTTTCAATACCGCCATCACCGGCTACCAGGAAATCTTCACCGATCCTTCTTACGCCGGTCAGATTGTCGTGCTCACGAATCCGCAGATCGGTAACTACGGGGCAAATGCGGCGGATAACGAAGCTGGCCGCCCGTACATCGAGGGTTTGGTGGTACGCGAGTTCGCTCAACTTTCAAGCAACTGGCGCGCGGACGAAACCGCGCAGCAGTTTCTGACCAACAGCGGCGTACCAGTGATTGCAGGGATCGATACACGCGGTCTGGTGCGACATCTTCGCTCACGGGGCGTGATGCGCGGAGTGCTTTCGGCGACGTGTCTCGACTCGCGGGAGCTGGTCGAGCGCGCGAAGAATTCGCCGTCGATGACCGGTCTCGACCTTGCGACGCGAGTGTCTACACTCGAAAGTTACAAGTGGGATCGCGCCGTGGAACTATGTTCGCCATCGGATCTCGCGGGCACCGCCGCCGAACCCCGCTTTCATGTGGTCGCATATGATTTCGGCATCAAGCGCAATATTCTGCGTCGCTTGGTGCACGTCGGATGCCGGCTGACGGTGGTTCCCGCGGGGACGACCGCCGAAGACGTGCTTGCGCTGAAACCGAATGGCGTGTTCCTCTCGAACGGGCCCGGCGATCCCGAACCGCTGGAGTTCCAAGTCGCGCAGGTTCGCAAACTGGTGGGGCGCGTGCCGATTTTCGGTATCTGCCTCGGTCAGCAGATCACCGGCCTCGCGCTGGGTGGGAAAACGTACAAGCTGAAGTTCGGCCATCGCGGCGCGAATCATCCGGTGCTCAACAAAGTCACCGGACGCGTCGAGATCACTTCGCACAATCACGGATTCGCGGTCGATCCCGAATCGCTGAACCTCAACGAAGTCGAGATCACGCACACCAATCTGAATGACGAGACGCTCGAGGGTTTTCGCCATCGCAACCATCCCGTCTTCTGCGTGCAGTATCACCCCGAGGCCGCACCCGGGCCGCACGATTCGCACTACCTGTTCGACGATTTCGTGAAGCTGATGGAGCGCGGAGCGTAGATGCCACGGCGTAACGATCTGCATCGCATCCTGATCGTCGGCTCGGGTCCGATCATCATCGGTCAGGCGTGCGAGTTCGATTACTCGGGCACGCAAGCCTGCAAAGCGTTGCGCGCCGACGGATACGAAGTGGTCCTGATCAATTCCAACCCGGCGACGATCATGACCGATCCCGATCTCGCCGACAAAACCTATGTCGAGCCGCTCAGCGTGGAGTTCGCCGAAGAAGTGATTCGTCGCGAGCGTCCCGACGCGCTGCTTTCTACCGTCGGTGGCCAGACCGGTTTGAATCTTGCCGTCGCGCTGGCCGAAGCGGGCGTGCTGGAGCGGTATGGCGTTGAATTGATCGGCGCGAAAATCGATTCCATCAAGAAGGCCGAAGATCGCCTGCTGTTCAAAGACGCGATGCGCAAAATCGGGCTCGACACGCCGCAATCGCAGCTTTGCAAC
>DASYPO010000257.1:0-6071 GCA_036006545.1 Bryobacteraceae bacterium | reverse complement strand
CTGTGCCGCGCGGCGTCGATGGCTGGCCTGACGCCGTTCGTTCGTGTCGCCGATTTGCAGTACGCGTTGGTTGCACGTGCGCTCGACAACGGTGCGCAGGGAATCATTTTTCCGCGCGTCGAATCGGCGGAGGTACTGGCGCGCGCGGTGAGCTGGACCAAATTTCCACCGATGGGCGTGCGCGGGTTCGGACTTACCGCCGTGCAGGTCGATTACGAAAAAGTCTCCATTCCGGAGATCGCCAAGCACATGAACGAGAACGTCATGGTGATTCTGCAGATCGAGACCAAGCTCGCTGTCGAGCGCCGCGACGAATTGCTTTCGGTGCCGGGTGTGGACGTCGTGATGGTCGGACCGGTCGATTTATCGATCTCGCTCGGAGTGCCGGGCGATTTTCATCACGAAAAAATGGTCGAAGCAATGGATCAGATCCGCGAAAGCTGCCTGAAGCACGGCGTGGTGCCGGGCACGCAGACGCGGACGCTCGCGCTCGCGAAATTTTGGAAGGAACGCGGCATGCCGTTCATCGGCTGCGGTAGTGAGACAGGATTTCTGTTCGAGAAAGCGTCGGAAGTCGCGGCCGCACTCCGATAATTGGCCGCGGATACACGCGGATGAACGCGGATCAAACGAGCAAGCGCAAAGGCAAGTGAGGGCGTAGATCCAGCACATCGCCGCGCCAAGCGTGATCGAATTCGATCTCAAGCAAGTGCTCCGGCTTGGACTTCACGTCGTAACCCGTGATCTCGCGGAATCCCGCCGGGTGTTCGGCAAATCGCTGCTCGTAATCCCGTCTGCTTGCGACATCGAAAAACGCCATCATCGGCTGGTCGATTCCCGTGTTTGCAATATGCAGCGAACGGCCCTCGAAAAAAGGCGGGCTATACTTCCATCCAGCGAAGGGCGGAGTCGAGTCGCCGTCGGCCGAACGCAGGATCACACCGAACGGCGACGCGCCCGAGTTTCGCTTCGACCAACGCTCCCATAACAAAGTCGGCCGCGCCATTTCACTCTGTGCCTCCGCTTCGTCGGCGACCCAGAGCAGCTCCAGCATTCCGTTCGCGAAGAAGAATCGCCGATTGGCCGTGCCTTGCCCGGGATGCGTGTTGCGCGGACCTTCCACCAGGCCGAGCTCGATCAGCCGCTCGGCTTCCGACGCGCCCGGCGACACGCAAATGAACAGATGATCCAGCTCGGCGGCCATGCATGACAGGATAACGATACAATTCTCCGGTGCCTACCTCACGCCGCCGATTTCTCATGGGCGCAACCGCCGCCGCTGCGGCCGCGTTGCCAATCGCAGCTCAACGCACGAAATTGAAAGTCCACATTTCGGTCGACATGGAGGGCATCGCGGGCGTGGTTTCTGACGATCAGCTCTCGCCTGGCGCGTTCGAGTACGAGCGCTTCCGAAATTTCATGACGCGCGAAACCGTCGCAGCGGTCAATGGAGCGAAAGACGCGGGCGCGACCGAAATCCTAATCGCCGATTCGCACGGCAATGGCGAGAATCTACTGATCGACCAGTTTCCGAACGATGTGCGCGTGATCCGCTCCTGGCCCCGCAAGCTCGGAATGATGGCAGGAGTCGATGCGACCTTCGACGCAGCGATCTTCATCGGCTATCACGCATCGACAACCAATACGAGGGGCGTTCGTGCGCACACGTTTTCGAGTGCCAAACTAACGCGCGTCGCGTTGAACGGAACCGCGGTGACCGAGGGTGCCTTCAACGCCGCGATCGCCGGACACTTCAATGTTCCCGTCGTACTGGTTGCCGGCGACGATGCCGCCATCGCTGAGGTTCGCTCCGTTGTCGGCAACATCGAGGGCGCGGAGACCAAGCGTGCGTTGAGTTTTCACTCCGCCGACACGATCACCCCGGATGCTTCGTGCCTGATGATCCGCGAAAAGGTACGCGCCGCAGTTGCACGCCGCGCGGATTTCAAACCGTATCGGGTCAGCTCGCCGGTCACACTTGAAGTCAGCTTTAAGCACTACCGCCCGGTCGAGTTACTGGGCTATCTGCGCGGCGTGGAGCGGATCGATTCCCACACCATTCGCTATCGCGGGCAGGACATGCTCGACATTTCAGATTTCTCGATGTTCCTCACACACTACGATCCTAATTTGGAGCCGTAAGCAGTTCGATCAGGTACTGCTTCCACAACTTCGGGATCGAATGCGAGCCGTGGCCGCGCGTCTCCTCGCTGGTGGGAATCAAAACGTAGCGACCGTTTTTCACGCGCTTTATCTCGCGTTCCAGGATCCCCAACTCCGGCGGATTCACCTCGTCGTCCGCTGAATTAATCGCGATCAGCTTAGCCTTGATCTTCTCGAGATTCGGAGCGGGATTGTAGTCGCTGGAACAGTCGTATTGATACAACATATCGTTCGCGTCTTTGCGCATGGCGCTTTCCATCAGCGTCACGAACGCCGCGTCGGCTTTCTCGCGAGTCGGATTCTGTTTGTGCATCTGCATCGGACTCGAAGTCATCATGGACAGCGCATACTGGGCAGCTCGCAGACCGCGCGGCTGCTTCTCATAGTTGCCGTTGTTCCAGTCGGGATCGGACTTGATCGCGTCCATGATCATCAGGCGGAGCAATCGATTCCGCCCAGCGATCTCAACTGGCGCGCTCGCGAGCGGCATAAGCGCGTCCATGAAATCCGGATACATCTCGCCCCACACCCAAGTGTGCATCGCACCCATCGAAGTTCCCATCACCAGACGCATGTGCTTCACCTTGAGATGCTCGGTGATGAGGCGATAATCGGCCACCACCATGTCGTCGTAGTTGTATTTCGGGAACTTCATGCGCAGACCGTCGCTGGGCTTGGACGATTTTCCGTGGCCCACCTGGTCCGGCAGAATGATGAAATACTTCGACGCGTCCAGCGGCTGGCCCGGCCCGAACAATTCACCCGCGAATCGCTGCGAGACGAACGCGCGACCGGAGCCGCCGGTTCCGTGCATGATCAGAACTGCGTTATCGGCGCCGGCGGACAACGTTCCGACGGTGGTGTAGTGCAGCTTCAACTCCGGCAGAGTCTCGCCGGTATGGAAACGAAAGTCGCGAACGGTAAAATCGCCTTCGACCGGCGTCGGATAATCGGCGCCGCGACAAACCAGAACCGCCAGCAGGAAAAGTACGAGTCGGCCCATGCGAGAGATTATTTCAAACCACCGCTCTTCTCCGCCAGCCGTTTCGCGAACCGCTCGATGTTGACGATGAACCGCTCGTGCGTTCCATCGGCGATTTGCTCCTTCTCATCGAACGCGGCGACCTTGAAGCGCACCTTGCGATCCTCCACCGCGATCACTTCGCTTTCGAAGCGAACTTCCATGCCGAGCGGAGTCGCGGCCAGGTGGCGCACGTTCACTTCGGTGCCTACAGTGTCGAATCCCGGGTCCAGCAGCGGCAGGATCGATTCACGCGAGGTCATCTCGAGCAGCATGATCATCCACGGCGTTCCGAGCACACGCGCGCCTTCTAAACCCATGAAATCGATAGCGATATCGCTGGTCACGCGGCGGCGGTGCTCGCCTTTTTGTCCCACCGGGATGCTGGCCATGTTGGTCTTATGTTACCTTGAGAAAGTCATGGCAATTCCGAACGTTAAGCGTTACCGCATCTCCAGCCCCGATGGGTCGATGACCGCTACCCTGATGGCCGTGCTTCCGAAAGATATCGACGTAAACAAATATCTTTCCGATGCCGCCCAGCGTTTCGATTGGAAAGCATACCAGGAAGCGCAGCAGAAGCAGTTCAAGATCCGCGTCGGTCAGCAGAAGCAGAAGAAGGCGAAGTAGTCGCCACGGCCTACGGGCCGTTTTTTGCAAATACCTGCTACGGCAACCGCGCTCGAAGTGTGCGCAGACTCCGGATTCCCTCTTGCGCCACATCCACGTCGGGGTCTACCGACAGTGTTTCGAGATACTGCACGCTGTCGCGCTCGCCCGACCGCGCGAAGATTACCGCAAGCTGGATCTTCTCGTCTTTGGTGGCGCGGGTCAGCAACGGATAAATCGCCTTGCGAACTTTTTCGTCGCGTGCCAGTTCTGTGAGCAGCGCCCGCGTCGCTTCCTTGGACGATTTCTGGTTCAGGGAATTCACCAGGTAGCGCAGCGGCGAGAAATCCGTGTTGTCCAGATTCCCCAACAACACCAGCCCGAAGCCTGCGGATAAACGCGCGTTCAGTCCGCGCTCGCTCGAAAAGAATCGCTCCAGCGTCGCTCGATCCACCGGATTCCCCAGTCGTCCGAGCCCCTCGCAAGCCGCCGCGCGCATTACTTCATCTTTTTCGGAAAGGTATCGCAGGAAGAGCGGATGATCCGCCGGATCGCCGAGCCGCGAAAGAGCCGTCAGCGCCGCGCGACGAACCTTGACCGATTTGGTGTGCTCCAGCACGTCGCGCAACTGCGGCGCGGCAGCGCGATTTCGCAGAATGCCCGTGGTCTCTACTGTCACGAGTTGAACACGCTCGTCCAGATCCTTCAGCCGGAATTCGATATCCGGACCCACGGCTGGATCGCGAATTTTCTGGACCGCCACCAGGGCTTCATACATCACGATGGTGTCTTTCGAGCGGATCGCTTCAATGAGCTGCGGAAGCGCCGCTTGCCCGCGCAGGATTCCGAGCGCGCGCGCCGCAGTGGCACGCGATTCCAAGCTGGATCCGCCAGCCGCAAGCCGGCCCAGCGTCTGAATCACTTCGGGCTTCACCTGCACATATTCATCGATTACCTGGTCGTTGGTGTCGCCGAACTTGGCGCGCAGTGAATTACCCGCGCGCTGGAGGGATCCTGCGATTCCCGTCTTGGTGTAGCCGGGAAGATAGACGTTCACCAGGCCCTCGGTCGCGCGGATCTGCATCTCAGGGTCGTTGTCGCGCGCGGCTGCCAACAGCGGATCGAGCGTCTTCGGCCCACCGATCTCCGCCAGCACCTTCACGGCTTCGATGCGCACACTCAAATCGCGATCGGTGACATAGGGCGCGATTTGCGGAATGGAATCCTGCCCGCCGCGAGCCAAATCGCGCACGGCACGCTGGCGCATTTTCGTATCCGCGGTTTCCTGCGAAAACGCCAATACCGCTGTCGCGATTAAGAGAATTGTGGTCTTCAACGCACAAACTCGACGGTCACGCGATTGGGGATGATGCCCGCTTCATGGCCCATATCCAGAAGCTTCTGCGCGGCGATCGGCACATCTGCCCCGCAATCCACGGTGTGATGGTTGACGTACATGCCCACGAATTTCTCGGCGAGCGGCGCCTCCATATCGCGGGCGAACTGCATCGCGTAGGCCAGCGCCTCCTCGCGATGCTCCAGCGCGTAACGAATGCTTTCGCGCATCATGCGGCAGCACTCGCTACCGATTTCAGGGGACAGGTCGCGGCGGAGAGCGTTCGCGCCCAGCGGCAACGGCAGATGATATTTGTCTTTCCACCATTTGCCCAGATCGTGAATCAAGTGGAATCCGGTCTTAGCGTAAGTGAGCTGAGCTTCGTGAATTACCAGACCCGCATCGGCCTTGTGCTCGGTGACCGCGTCCAGAATCTGGTCGAATGGAACTACTACCGGCACGAAATCCGCCAGCATGATCCGCAGCGTCAGATACGCGGTGGTTAACAATCCCGGAACCGCGATGCGCTTACCCTTCAGATCGCTGAGCCCCATGGGATGCAGCGACACCAGCATGGGGCCGTAGCCATCGCCGACGCTAGAACCCGACGCCATCAGCGCGTACTTATCGGCGACGTAGGGATAGGCGTGATAGGAGATCGCGGTCAGCTCGTAGGCGCCTTCGCGGGCTTTCTGGTTCAGCGTCTGGATATCGTCCAGCACGTGGCGAAACTCGACCAGCGGCGAGCGCAGCTTGCGCGTCGCCAGCGCGTAGAACATATACGCGTCGTCGGAATCGGGACTGTGGGCGCAGACAATTTCACGGACGGCAGTGGTCATGTTTCAGGCGGGGAAGAACAAATTTCATGATAGCAGCGCCCGTCATGAGAGGAGAAAGGAGCCAGGAACCAGGAGCCAGAAGTCAGAAGAGTCCGCCCCTCGA
>DASYPO010000256.1:0-2588 GCA_036006545.1 Bryobacteraceae bacterium | reverse complement strand
GTTTTCGCGCTCGATCCCGAACGCGCAAATCTCGTCGCGCGACTCAAGGGCAACGGCTCGAAGCGCCCGATCATCGTGATGGGCCACACCGATGTGGTCGGCGTGCAACGCGAGAAGTGGTCGGTGGATCCGTTCGCCGCGTTGCGCAAGGACGGCTACGTTTACGCACGCGGTGCGATGGACGATAAGGACAATCTCTCCACCGGATTGATGCTGATGCTGCTGCTGAAGCGCATGAACATCCCGCTGGATCGCGACATCATCTACGTCGCCGAAGCGGGCGAAGAAGGAACTTCGCGAGTTGGAATCGAGTTTCTGGTTTCGCAGCACTGGGACGTGATTGATGCCGAGTACGCGCTGGCGGAAGGCGGAGGCGGATCGTCGCGTGATGGCAAGCCACGCTATGTTTCCGTAAGCACTACCGAAAAAGTTCCGCGCTCGACAACGCTGGTCTCGCATGGCGTCGCGGGACACGGGTCGATTCCGCGGCTCGACAATGCGGTGATTCGCCTGGCCAATGCGGTGGCGAAAATCGGCGCGTGGCAGCCGCCGATGCGTTTGAACGATACGACCCGTACGTACTTCGAACGGCTCGCGACCATCAGCACGCCGGAGGAGCGGGATCGTTACAACAATCTGACGAATCCGGCGCGTTCCGCAGATGTTCAGAAATACTTCGCGGAGCGCGAGCTGCGAAATTACTCGATGCTACGCACGTCAGTTGTTCCGACGATCATCAAGGCCGGGTTCCGTTCGAACGTGATCCCCTCCGAAGCGGAGGCCACGCTGGATGTTCGCGCACTCCCCGATGAGGACATGGAAAAGCTCTACGCCGAGATGCGTCGCGTGATCAACGATCCGAACGTGGAAGTGAAATCGACACGCGCCGGGGGCCGCCCGCCCGGACAGCCGTCGCGTCTAGATTCCGAAATGTTCCGAGTGCTCGAAGCGGCGACAAAATCGACTTATCCCGGCGCGATCACGCTGCCTGAAATGCTGACGGGCGCGACCGACATGGCGCAGCTTCGCGCCAAGGGCGTGCAGAGCTACGGGATCGGACCGATGATCGCGGAGAAAGATCGCGATATCGGCGGCGCGCATACCGACGACGAGCGCTTGCAGGAATCGGCACTGTACAAGTTCATGGAATTCCTGTGGAATGCGGTGACCGGCATCGCGGCGACGAAGTAGCGAATGGACGAGAAGCAGAGGCTCATCTCGCTGGACGTATTTCGCGGGCTGACCATCGCGTCGATGAACCTAGTCAATAATCCGGGTTCGGAGCCGGCGTACGCTCAACTCGAACACGCGGAGTGGAGCGGCTGGACCTTCACCGACACCGTGTTTCCATTCTTCGTCTGGATTTCCGGCTTGGCCATGACGCTGAGCTTCGCGCGCCGCGTGGAAGAAGGCGCAGATCGCGGAAAACTCTTCCTGCACACGCTGCGCCGCGCCGCGCTGATCTTCGCGCTGGGGCTGTTTCTCAACGGATTCCCGTATTTTCCGCTGGATCGCTGGCGGATCCCCGGCGTGTTGCAGAGAATCGCAATCTGCTACCTGATCGCGGGTGCGATTTTTCTCACCACGAAAATCCGCGGACAGATCGCGTGGAATATTTTCTTCCTGGTGCTCTACGCGGTGCTGATGCAGGGAAATTACGACAAGGAGACCAACTTCGCGCGCTACGTCGACAGCCTGTTTCTGAAGGGACATATGTGGTCGCACACCAAAGTGTGGGACCCGGAGGGAGTGATCAGCACGCTCCCCGCGATCTCCAGTGCGCTGTTCGGTGTGCTTACGGGGCACCTGGTGCGCAGCAAGCTGGATGCGGCCACGAAAACCGCATGGCTGCTGATCGGCGGAAACGTGCTAGTTTTTCTCGGAATGATTTTGAATCCTTTCATCCCGATCAACAAGAGCTTATGGACCAGCTCTTACGCGATCTTCATGGCGGGCCTTGCGTCGATCGTCTTCGGAATCTGCTACTGGATCATCGATGTGAACGGGTGGAAACGCTGGTCGAAACCATTCGCGATTTACGGGATGAACGCGATCGCGATTTTCGCGCTGGCGGGCTTGACCGGACGGATGCTGGGGCTGGTCAAGATCGGCGGCACGCCACTCGAAGAGGTGATCTACCAGAGGATTTTCGCACCGCTCGCGCGGCCCATTAATGCATCGCTTCTCTACGCAATCGCGTTTGTGCTGGTGATGTACGCGGTGGCGTACGTGATGTACCGGCGGAAGTGGTTCGTGCGGTTCTAGCTTTTGCTTACCAGAAAAACCGCGATCTCCGCCCGCACGTTCGGCAGCATCCTCACTTCCCGCTTGCCGGAAAGAAAAATGCGCCGTTCCACGCGCCACTTTTCCGACGACGCCAGCGCCTCGAAATCATACACCGTCAGGAAATGAATATTTGGCGAGTCGTACCATTCGTGCGGAAACAATTTCGTCTTGGGCGCGCGACCGCTCCACAGATGCGACAATCGCACCGGCCAGTGGCCGAAATTCGGAAACGCGACGATGCCACGCCGGGCGACGCGGAGCATTCCCCGCAATACTCGCAGTGGATCGCGCGTTTCCTGCAG
>DASYPO010000255.1:0-12636 GCA_036006545.1 Bryobacteraceae bacterium | reverse complement strand
GTGAATTTCACGAGGGATCCCAGTCTAACGCGGGCGGTAAAGGTGGACGCTGCTGGCAGAGTGACTCCCGTGGCGGGAACGGGGAGTCCTGGCTTTTTCGGCGATGGCGGGGCCGCGACGCAAGCTCAGTTCAACATACTTGGCGGAATTGCGGTGGAGTCGAGCGGTGCTGTCTACCTCTCCGACTTCGGCAACGGGCGTATTCGCAAGGTCTCGCCTGGGGGTATCATTACCACTTTCTCTTTACTCGATAATGTGCAGTCGCTGTCGCTCAACTCCGCTGGAACGCTGTTCGCGTCCTCCGCCGGGAGCCTCATTTCAAGGATTGCGCCGGATGGAAAACCGACGCGAATTGCCGGCGGCGGAGCGTACACCGGCGACGGCCACCTGGGCACCGACTCGGCGTTGAATCAGGTGGCTGCGATTGCAGCGGATGCGCAAGGGAATGTGTATTTCACGGAACGCGATTCCTTCCGTGGGGGAGTGACTGACGCGGAAAATCCAAGTGGCGGCAACCGGATTCGCGCGATCCTCGCCAAGCCGCCGGATTTCCAGGTCTCGGCGAACGCGTTGCAATTCGCCGGCGCAAGCGGCGGCGCGCCCACAGCGGCGCAGATCGTAACCGTATCCAGCGCGGTGACCGGCCTGGAATTTAAGGTGTCGATCGATACCAAGGGCACCGGCAACTGGCTGCTGGCTTCGCCGGCGTCGGGCGACATGCCGCGCGTGATCGAGATTTCCGCCGATCCGCTCGCGCTCGCACCAGGCAGCTATCAAGCGACACTGACCATTACAGCGCCGAACGCTGCGACTGCGGCGACATCGATCGCGGTGCGCTTCGACGTGGCGGCGGGCGCCCCGGCGAAACTGGCTGTGAATCGTCCAAACGTTTCCCTGTCATTCCCGACGGGAGCCGCGGCGCGCACTGCCGTGGTGATGGTTTCGAACGCGGGCAGCGGATCGCTGGCCTTCACCACCTCTGCGGCGGTGAATGGCGGCGGGAACTGGCTGAATGTCGCGCCGGCATCGTCGACCGTCACGCCGGGGAAGCCGGTGTCGATCAGCGTCACGGCCGATCCGGCCGGATTGCAGGCGGGTACGTACACGGGTACCGTGACGATCGCCGCTGCGAACGGCGATCGCATCATAATTCCGGTAACCGTCACCATTAGCGCGAACACCAAGGCGATTCTGCTTTCGCAGACCGGATTGACGTTCACCGCAGTGCTCGGCGGCGGCGTTTTGCCGTCGCAATCGTTCGCGGTGCTGAATTTGGGATCCGGGATCGTGAACTGGATCGTTTCGACCTCCACGCTGCCCGCAGGCCTGAAGTGGTTGAGTGCGACCCCGACCGCAGGTTCAACCAATGCCGCGCAATCCGCGCCGGCGGTGACTGTGAGCGTAAACCCAGCCGGACTCGCGGCGGGAGTTTACTACGGCCTGGTGCGCTTGGATTCTCCCGACGCCGCGAACGCGCCGCAGGTCGCGACGGTATTCCTCGAAGTGCTGCCCGCGGGATCTGATCCGGGCGCGATCATCACGCCTTCGGAAATCCTCACGAATGTTACGGCGGGCCGCAATCAACCAGCTACGCAGGAATTGTTGGTGTACGGGATCGGCGCGAGCACCAAAAGTTTTCGGGCGAGCGCGACAGCGATTCCGGGGCGCGATCCGTTTCTGGTTCCGGCGAACGCGACCGTCTCGCCAGACCGGCCGACGCGCGTGCTGCTGCAGTACAACACCGCCCAGACGCCGCCGGGAACTTATCAGCAACTACTCAACTTTCAGTTTTCCGATGGTCGCGTGAGGACCGTGAAATCGACTCTTATCGTCGCGCCCACTGCCGCTTCGTCCGCGCCCGCGCCGGGAGAAAAGGCGGCGCGATTCGCAGGCGGCCAGTGCGTCCCGAGCCGGTTGGTGCCGTCGCTCACGACGCTGGGGCAAGCGTTCGCGGTATCGGCGGGCTGGCCGGTGGCGCTAGGCGTTCAAGTCGCGGACGATTGCGGATTACCGCTGACCCAAGGATCCGTGTCGGTCAGCTTTTCGAATGGCGATCTGCCGATCACGCTGCAGCCGGTTGGAAATGGACAATGGCAGGCGACGTGGCAAACGGCAAATCGCGTCGGTTCCGGGGTGACACTGCGCGTGCAGGCGGTGAATCCGCAGTCGCAGTTGAGCGGAGTGAAAGAGGTGCCAGGCGAGTTCCGCTCGGACAAAGATCCGCCGGTATTCGACCGCAGCGCGGTGGTGAGCGCGGCTGCGCTCACTTCCTACCAGGCCATCGCGCCGGGAGCGTTCATTTCGATTTTTGGATCGCGGCTGGCGGATAACCTGTCGACCGCGGACAAGACGCCACTGCCGCAGACGCTGGCGAACGCGACGGTGATCGTGGGGGGACAGACCGCGCCCTTGCAGTTCGTAAGTCCGGGACAGATCAACGCGATCGTGCCCGCTAGTTTGACAACCAATACCACGCATCAGGTTTTGGTCCAGCGCGGGCTGACATATTCGATTCCCGCACCAGTGGACGTCGCGGTGGCGCAGCCGGCGATATTCCTGAGTAGCGGGCTCGCTATTGCGGTCGCGTATCGCAGCGGAGTTGATCCGTTCCTTGTTACGTCGAGCAAACCCTCGCAGTCCGGCGACGCGTTGGTGGTTTACTGCGCGGGCTTAGGTTCCACCACTCCGCCAGCGTCCGATGGACTGCCCGCGCCCGGGGGACCTACCCGTGATGCAGTCACCGCGACAATCGGCGGCCTCGACGCACCCGTGGCATACGCCGGATTGGTGGCCGGTTTCGTCGGATTGTATCAAGTGAATCTCACCGTTCCATCTGGTGTCACGCCGGGCGCTGACACGCCGTTGATGCTCCATGTATCGGGACAGACAAGTCCGGCCGCTGCCCTACCGGTACGGTAAGACACGAGAAGCGAAGCACCCATCCAGATCCGCGTTGCGTGGCGTCGCACACCCATCGTCGAGTACCCAATGCTCGCGGACGTGATCGCAGACATGAAGAAGGTCACCGCGCGATCCGAAGTCACAAACCGATGGA
The DNA here is from genome assembly GCA_036006545.1 of Bryobacteraceae bacterium. Lineage (GTDB taxonomy): Bacteria > Acidobacteriota > Terriglobia > Bryobacterales > Bryobacteraceae > Palsa-187. The sequence continues at coordinate 9,581 of DASYPO010000255.1, read as the reverse complement.
CATCCTCAGTTTTTGGCATTCGGATCGTGCGCTCGAACGCGGATCGCTAGCACTCGGATCGGTCCCCATTGTCCCGATCACTTGCAGCCCGGAATCACAAACGATCCGATGCGAGTCGTCGTCGACGCCGCGCCACGCTTAAGATAGTTTCCGACGAACCAGAAAGTGCAGTCGTCCGAGGGATCAATCGCGATATTGGTGTAATCCTCCCACCGCAAGCTACTCGTCTGCGAAGCTTGGCCTTCCGCAAGCACCGATTCGTGAAAAGTAAGTTGCCCCTTAGGGTCACTCGCCATGCGCGCCGTGAACGCTGGCCCGGATAGTCGGGAGCACCACCGAACGAATACCCGATGCCGACGTCGCCTCTGCGATCCATCGCCATGCTTGCCAGCCAGCGATAAGATCCATCGGGTGCATGGGTGGCTTGCTGGTACAGCACCGGATCGCGCTGCGGGTTCAGGCGAAACTCGTACCAGCGGACTCCGCCGCCATGCGCAGCCGTCGCCACAGAATGCTCTGCCAGGATGGACTCGTGACCGCCGAAGTTGCGATACACCAACCGTTCCATCAGCTTGTCGCCCTGCGAATCCAGACGGCGCTCCGTATCCGGTTGCGAGACGCAGTTGCTCAGTTGGCCGTCGTATAGGTAATGATAGGGAGCCACGACGATCTTCTGAGGCGGCTAGACAGTGGTCTTGGAGGAGTCGCTCCAATCGACATACACCTTGTAGAAATAGATTCCGTCGTCTTCGAAAATCTTCATGAGCTGCGTGCCGCCCGTCGACAGCATAATGTTGGGCGCGCCCTTCGGCGGCGGCCGCTTCCCGTCCACGTCGGTGTTCAGCATGAAAACGCCGCCGTCAATCACCACGCACTGTTCGGTCGCGGGTAGACCCTTGAGCATCTTGTTGCGGTCTGCAATGCAGTCGTGCCTTTGAGTGACCACCTCCGGCAGCAGATTGTCGCTGGTGCTTGCTGAGATCGAAGAGGTTGGCGTGGCCAAGCGCTCCCTCGTGCAGTTCAAAGACGATGAGGTTCCCTTGCATCGAAATGGTACCGATCGAGCGGCCCTGCTCCTGCGGTCCTTGGGCGAGTGCGTGGAGCAAGCTGAGCGAAGAGGCGAATCCGATCACGAGGGAGCGGGCAAGCAAATTGTGATCCTCCGAGGGACTCGAAGAATCGCCAGTATAGCCCAGTGAACCGGGCGTGAATACTCCTTTGCGATCCCGCGAGCCAAAAGCCGATAAGGAGGTTTCCAAGCTGGCGCGTCCTGGAGTAGACTATCGAGATGTCACTCCGAATTAACGAAGAAGCTCCGAATTTTACCGCCGAGACCACTCAAGGCACTCTGGATTTTCACCAGTGGATCGGCGATGGCTGGGCGATCCTGTTCTCTCACCCAAAGGACTTCACGCCGGTTTGCACTACCGAACTGGGGTATATGGCCGGCCTCGCGCCCGAGTTCGCCAAACGCAACTGCAAAGTAATCGGTCTCAGCGTCGATCCGGTGAGCAGTCACGGGAAATGGGCTGCGGACATCGAGGAAACGCAGGGACACAAAGTCAACTACCCGATGATTGGCGACCCGGAACTCAAGATCGCCAAGCTGTACGACATGCTTCCTGCCGACGCCGGCACCACTTCTGAAGGACGCACTGCGGCGAACAACGCGACCGTTCGTACGGTGTTCATCGTGGGACCGGACAAGAAGATCAAACTGATGTTGAGCTATCCGATGAGCACCGGCCGCAATTTTGACGAAGTGCTGCGCGTGCTCGATTCCATGCAACTCACCGCCAAGCATAAAGTTGCGACGCCGGTGAATTGGAAGAGCGGTGACGACGTAATCATACTCCCCGCGGTCACTGAGGAAGAAGCCAAGCAGACATACCCAAACGGTTGGAAGGCGCCCAAACCTTATCTGAGAATTGTTCCGCAACCGAAATAGTTCACGATTTGGTTTTCGCCGGGCCGGCTATTTGCGAATGGATCCGTGCGCCGGCGCGCGACGTTCAGGCGCTCGCTGCGCGGGCACTGGGCTTGTTAATCGTTTGAGACGATTCCGCAACAATTAGTCGAACTCGAGTCTGGTCGTCAAGCTCCGCCCAAATCGCCTCCCAGCGATAGTCTAGGTCGATTCAGTAACCGAGGTAATCCAGAAGCATCTGTGGTGATTGAGGCGGGCGAAATACGATATTTCGAGCGGGGGAGTGATAAGCCAGCGCACCCACATAGCCGGGTACCGGAGTTAGGTGCTGCAGCGTCCATTCCGCGCCTAGCGTTGGATCCTTTCCAATTTCAACAAACCGTGGGGGGGCGTCCGCTAGCAAGGTTACCTGGAACGAATCTAATGGCAGGGAAAGCCCGCTGCCAATCGCCTTGAGGTACGCTTCTTTTCGTGTCCAGCAGCGAAAAAACGCCTCTTGTCTGGCAGACTGATTTCGGACAGACATCAATTCCCGGGCCTCTGGTTTTGAAAAAAAACGCGCTGCGACGTGCTCCATGTCCGCGACTTCCCGGACCTGTTCCACGTCGACGCCGAGTTCGCAATCCATGGAGAATGCGTACACCGCGAGATCGGCAGTATGGGCCATATTGAACTGCAGGCGGGGCTCACCTGCGAGGCCAGGCTTTCCCTCGGGACTAAAAGTAAATACCAAATCGTATGGAGAGCATTTCAAGTAGTGGGCGAGTAGTAAGCGAAGAGCGCCCCGAGAAACTTCGAAAGATCTCCTTAAGTGTTCGAACTTGAATTCGTCCGCGCGAGCGGATTCGTCCGGCCGTAACTGCGCTCGGAAAATACGGCAGATCTCGTTAGAAGCTCTTCGCCAGAGCGCCCACAGATGCACCTCGGAGGCGTCCGGAAAAGCATTCCCGGCGTTCATGGCAGGACTTCTCTTCCAAAGCGCCAGGATTTACTCGGGCAAGACGAACGGGATTCCCGGACGAAGGAAACAGTGATTCGAATTCCATCTCCCCTGGTGTTCACCATTGAGTATTCGGTCTCCACGACCAACTCGCGCGCGACGGAAGCCTCATCGTTTCGTTATGATACTTGTTTAGTCGTTAGACGGCCCAGCGCCGCGCACGTGGTGGAGTGGAGGCTTCTGTGTTGACCGACGCCGGTCGATAGATCTGCATCGGGTTGTTGTCACAGGATGAGTACTTCAGCGGAACAGTTCACGTTCGCCAGGGTTAGCATCCAATCGCTGTTGCTCGAGCATGCCCTGGCCACTCCTGGCGCCACGGCGATCCGGGGACTCCTGCGCGATCCGCTCACCTTCGAGCGGCTGCTTGCTGAGGTCGAATATACTCGGAAATCGTTACGCAGTTTCGGCGTTAATCGCGGCGATCGTGTCGCGATTATCCTTCCGAACGGACCCGAGGCGGCGGTTTGTTGCTTCGCCGTAGCCTGTGCCGCGACCAGCGCTCCCCTAAATCCCGCGTACTCTGCAGCAGAGTTCGAATTTTACCTGTCCGACCTCAAGCCCGAAGCGCTGATCATTAATTCGGGTTTAGAATCGCCGGCGATTTCAATTGCCGAAGCGCGCGGAATTCGGGTCCTGAGGCTGGAGGCACAGCCGGAGAAACCAGCGGGGGTCTTCCGGCTGACCGGAAGTCCTGCGGCCATGCCGGCGCCGGACCAGGAATCGCAATTAAGCGATGTCGCGCTGGTGTTGCACACCTCCGGATCCACCTCACGGCCCAAACTGGTTCCGCTGACGCAAGCGAACCTGAGCATTTCGGCGCGAAATATCGCGCAGTCGCTGGGACTCTCACCCGCCGATCGCTGCTTGAACATCATGCCGCTCTTCCACATTCACGGACTGATCGGCTGCGTCCTCTCGTCGTTGTCTGCTGGCGCGGAGGTGGTCTGCACGCCGGGATTCCAAGCGCCGAGTTTCTTCGAATGGCTGACTGCGTTCGATCCGACCTGGTATTCCGCGGTGCCGACCATGCACCAGGCAATATTGGCGCGCGCGCCACAGCATGCCGAGACGATCCGCCGCTCGCGACTCCGCTTCGTTCGCTCCGCTTCGTCGGCCCTTCCATCCAAGATCTGGGAAGAGACCGAGCGGGTCTTTGGCGTGCCAATGGTCGAAGCCTACGGGATGACCGAGGCCGCGCACCAGATGGCGATTAATCCGCTGCCGCCAGGTTCCCGCAAGCCTGGATCGGTCGGCCGCGCCGCGGGTTGCGAGATTGCGATCCTGGGTCCCCAGGGCGCACTTCTTCCGCCCGAGACGGTTGGCGAAATCGCGATTCGTGGTGCGAATGTCACCGTGGGTTACGAAAACAATCCGGACGCCAACCGGACCTCTTTTGTCAACAGTTGGTTCCTCACGGGCGACCGGGGACGTTTCGACGACGATGGATACCTGTTCCTCACCGGACGCAGCAAGGAAATTATCAATCGCGGCGGAGAGAAGATCGCGCCTCGAGAAGTCGACGAAGCGCTGCTGGAGCATCCCGCGGTGGCCGCTGCGATGACCTTCGCGTTTCCAGATTCGCGACTTGGCGAGGACGTTGCAGCGGCAGTCGTGCTTCGCCAAAATAGCAACGCCAGCGAAATGGATCTGCGCGAACACGCGGCCCGCCGCCTGGCAGATTTCAAAGTTCCCCGTCGAATCGTGTTTCTGGACGAACTGCCCAAAGGGCCCACCGGAAAACCGCAGCGCATCGGGCTCGCAGAGCGGCTGGGCTTATCTAACATGGCGGCGGCGATCGAGGCTGAAGATCGAAGTTACACCGCGCCGCGCACCGAGACCGAGCGCGCCCTCGCGTCTATCTGGCAGCAGGTTCTAGCGGATGGCCCGGTTGGAATTCACGACGATTTTTTCAAAATTGGCGGCGATTCCATTCTGGGCGCCCAGATCGTCGCGCGCGTCCGCCAGGATTTTCGGGTGGAGCTTCCGCTGTTTCGATTGTTTGGATCTCCGACCATCGCCGCGCTCGCCGAATGGTTGGAAAAGGCGCCTCGCGAAACCGGATTGACGGAGGGACCCATTCCGCGGATTCCGCGCGATGGTCCGCTCCCGCTTTCCTTCTCGCAGCAACGGATGTGGTTCCTCACGCAATTCGAGGAGAACAATCCGGCCTACGTGATCCCGAATGCGCTGCGGCTGCGCGGACCGCTGCGAGTGGAACTTCTGGAAGCAAGCCTGCGGAGTGTGGTCGAACGGCATGAGGTTCTCCGCACAACCTTCGCCATCCGCGACGGACTTCCGGTTCTGCGCATCGCGTCCGAGGCGCTGCTTAAAGTTCCTCTGCGCGAGTGTCCCGATATTCCTGAGAGCGAGCGCGACGCCATGGCGCGTCGGCTGGCAGTGGTGGAGGCGCAACCCAGCTTCGAGTTTTCGCGCGACCTTCCAATTCGCGCCCGGCTGGTACGTTTCGCGGCGGATGACCATCTGTTGCTGATCACGGTTCACCATATTGCCTCCGACGGCTGGTCCAAGGCAGTCTTGTTCCGCGAACTGGAACTCTTTTACGCCGCTGGGATCAACGGCCGTGAGCCGGACCTTCCACCGTTGCCGATTCAGTATGTCGACTTCGCTGCTTGGCTCCGTACTCACATGGAAGGGGAGCACGGCGAAAAATTGCTCGCGTACTGGAAAGACCGGCTGGCCGGTGCTCCCGCGCTGCTCGAACTCCCTACCGATCGTCCCCGGCCCGCGCGTCAGACCTTCGAAGGCGCCCTGCAGCGGATGGAGCTGTCGGTTGCCCTGGCTGGCGCAATCCGATCAGTGGGTCGGGCCGAATCGGCCACGTTGTACATGACGTTGCTGGCTGCGTTTCAGGCTCTGCTAGCGCGCTACTCCGGTGCGACGGACCTCTGCGTGGGAACGCCCATCGCCCACCGCCTGCGCCCGGAAACCGAGCCATTGATCGGTTACTTCGTCAACACGCTGGTGATGCGCACCAGCCTTTCCGGCGACCCAACGTTTCGTGAGCTACTGGCCCGCGTACGAGAGACCGCTCTCGGCGCTTACGATCATCAGGATTTGCCATTAGACATGCTGATTGAAGCGCTGCAACCCGCGCGCAGCCTCAGCTACGGGCCGGTGTTTCAGGTGCTGTTCCAGCTCCGAAATTTTCCGGAGATTGTGACCCGTCTGGAAGGGCTGGATGTGTCCGCGGTAGCGTACGACCCGGGGACCGCGCAGTTCGACCTCAGCCTGGACATCACCGAAGTGGAGAATGGCCTGTCCTGCGTCCTCAATTACAACGTTGCGCTGTTTGACGCGAGTACGGCGCGCAGCATGCTTGGCCACTACGGGACGCTGCTCGAAGGGATCGTCCGCAATCCGGACGCACACATTTCCCAGCTTCCGCTTCTGACCGCTGTAGAACAGCAGGAATTGCTGGTGGAGCGAAATCGCACCGCCGTGTATTATCCGCGGAGCCCTGCCATCCGCTTGTTCGAGCAGCAGGTGGCGCGGTCGCCGGACGCGATCGCCGCCAGCGACGAGTCGCGGCGCTGGACCTACGCCGAACTCGATTCACATGCCGCTGCCGTAGCGCATCGACTCCGCCTTGCGGGTGTCAAAACCGGCGATCTGGTCGCGATCGGCGTGGACCGGTCGGTAGAGATGCTCGGTGCGCTGCTAGGAATCTGGAAAGCTGGCGCCGCTTATGTTCCGCTCGATCTAGCGTACCCGCCCGAACGACTCGCTTACATCCTGCAAGACTCAAATGCGAAGGCTTTGCTGACTGAAGCGAATCTGCGCGGATCTTTTGCGCAAGTGCAGCTGCCCGTAATACTGCTCGAGGATTGCCGCGACCAGTTGCGTGAACCGGACTCGCCGAGCGAAGCGAGCGACGACGGCATCGCGTATGTTCTTTACACGTCCGGGTCGACTGGCAAGCCGAAAGGCGTTGCGATCCGCCATCGTTCGGTCACGAACCTCCTGCTCGCGATGCAACAGCGGCTGGAGTTTTCCGATCACGAAACGCAGCTCGCCATCACCACCATTGCTTTCGATATTTCGGTTGCGGAATTATTTGTCCCGCTGATCTCCGGCGCACGAGTGGTGATCGCGTCGCGTGAGGTTGCGGCGGATGCGAATCTACTCGCTCGCGCGATCGATGAATCGGGCGCGACCATTGTGCAGGCCACGCCCTCCGCGTGGCAGATGCTGTTCGACACAGGCTGGACCGGTCCGCGCTGTGTGTCGGGCGGCGGATCGCTCAAGATCATGTGTACCGGAGAAGCGTGTCCCGAGGCACTAGGGCAGCGGTTGGCCGCGATCGGGCGCGCGTGGAATGGCTACGGCCCCACCGAGACCACCGTGTGGTCAACCGTTGCGGAACTGCGCAGCGGCGCGCCGGTGACCATCGGCACTCCGGTCGCGAACACGCGCGTGTACGTACTCGACGCGAATCTCCAACCCGTGCCTGCCTTTGTCCCTGGCGAACTGTATATCGGCGGAGCAGGCGTCGCAGCGGGGTACTGGCGGCGTGAGGATCTGACTGAGGAGCGCTTCGTGCACGATCCTTTTGGTGATTCGGGCGAGCGGATGTATCGTACCGGCGACCTGGTTCGGTGGCTTTCCGTAGGCGAGCTTCGCTTCCTCGGCCGTATCGACACGCAGGTCAAGTTACGCGGTTTCCGCATTGAACTGGGCGAGATCGAGAGCGTTCTGCGCGAGCATCCCGCAGTGCGGAGCGCCGCCACGCGATTAGTCGAAGCCGGCGCAGGTGACATGCGTCTCGCGGCGTTCTACACCTTGCAGCCCGGCAGCGACATTTCAGATGGCCAGTTGCGCGAATTCCTTCGCGCCAAGTTGCCGGACTATATGGTGCCCGGATTCCTCGTAGCGCTTTCCGAGTTCCCGCTGACGCCCAATGGAAAGATCGAGCGCGCCGCGCTATGCCTGCCTGCCCAATCCGAGCGCGCCGCGCCACTCACCAGCCCCGCGTCGCAGGACATGACCGAGGTGACGCTGCTAGCCATCTGGCAGCAAGTGTTGCGCAGCGGCCCGATCGGAGTCGACGACGACTTTTTTGCCCTGGGCGGCCACTCCCTCCTGGGTGCGCGCTTGCTGGCACGCGTCGAGCGGGCGTTCGGCGTGAAGCTGACGTTGAGCACGTTTTTCGAAGCTCCCACCGTGGCCCAGATGGCTGTCCTTCTTCGATCCAAGCCGAGTTCGGGCGAATCGCGGGTATTTCCGATTCGGGCGGGCGACCAGCCGCCGTTCTACATCTTGCATGCCGATCCCGTCTTCCGGCCACTCGCGCTCGCCCTGCCCGGGGGGCGAGCGATCTCTGGTGTTTCTCTTCCGGCGGCCGCGGACGTACCGCAGACGCTTGAGCAGATCGCTTCCCACGAAGTCGACGTGCTGCTCGAGGCACAGCCGGAGGGCCCCTTCGCCATCGGAGGATGGTGCGTCGACGGCGTGTTGGCCCTCGAAATCTCACAGCAAATTCGCGCGCGGCGTGGCGTCGCTCCTTTGCTGGTCATGTTCGATTCGTTTAACCCGGCGCATCTGCGCCACGCCGGAGTTTTGAAGTCGACCACCATGAAATCGGCTGCCGCGGCACATCGCTTGGGTTTTCATGCCGCGAAGATCAGCCGGCTAGGACCTCGCGCAGTTGCGACCTACATCCTGGACACTTGGCGCTGGCGGCGCAAAAGGCGGACACTGATCAGCGCCCCGCAAGATTCCCCGCCTGTCAGTCCGATCCACTTCGCAGCGAGTAGATACGATCCTCGACCATACGATGGGCCGGCGATTCTTTTCCGCGCTTTGGATCGGCCGGGCGGGGTGTACAAGGACTCCGCAGCCGGCTGGAGTCAATTGATTCCACAACTGGAAGTGGTGGACGTTCCTGGCAACCACATCGAGATGCTAAATGAACCAGGCGTGCGGATCATCGCCGCGCAAATCGTCAGCAAGGTTGAGGAGTGTGTAGAACGTGCTGGCTACCTGTCGCGCTCCTGAGCGTTTAGTTCAAAACCTCTTACCGTCCGCTTCTCTTTTCTTCGTATAACGCGATTGCACACCTATCCATGCTGCGGAAGTATGGTCCTTAAACTGTTTCACATTCTTTGAATCGACGCAAGGATTCTTAAGAGGGAGTGAGGCTGAAGCGACATCGGTCGTATCTTCATGGCGCATTGATAACCGTGGCCTTCTGACCTTCATCGTTTTTCAATTTGTTGGACCGGTTAAAAACAGTCGCGCTAACCACGGATCCCACCGCCGGCTAACGCTACTCACTTTGTTAGGGACGATCAGAAAGTCATCCTCCAGGTTTTCGGCAAAACCGCTCGAGCTGCTATGGAAGAGTATGAACGCTCGGGTGTCGCCCGGACAGCACAAAAGGGCGCGTCCGATCGTAAGTCACCGGCTCGGGTCCAGAAGCAACCGGCCAATGCTCTGCCTGGAGTCGAGAAGGCGATGGACTTGGGCGGCTTCTGACATCGGATAAGTCGAGTTCTTCTGCAAGATTGGTTTTAGGCCATGTTTCTGCATGAACCCGACCATGCGCAACCACATCGGATCGATCCGCTCCCGAGCTTCTTCTAGCAAGAATCCCATGTGCAGTGTCATGTACCCCTGCGAGTTGAGATCGTC
>DASYPO010000254.1:0-5730 GCA_036006545.1 Bryobacteraceae bacterium | reverse complement strand
GCCACGCGTGGAAAGCAGGGCGACCAGCACCTGCGTCAATCCGGTCGCGAGCCACGGGCCGAGGGCGGCGCCCGCCACGGAGATCAGCAAGCTTTCGGAGAGAAACTGTCGAATCAGGCGGCCCCGCGATGCGCCGATCGCCAATCGCACCGCCATTTCGCGGCCCCGTGCGCTGGACCGCGCCAGCATCAGATTCGCGAGGTTCGCGCAAGCGACTAACAATACCAGTCCCGCGATCACCAGGAGCATTTTCAGAGGATCCGAATAATTTTCACGCAACCCCGAAAGCCCCGTTCCCGCCGGCGTGGCCTCGAGTTTGAAGGCAAGGTACGACGGAATGCTGACCGGCGGATAACCTGCGGGAAGCGTCGCCTCGAACAGCGCCTTTGACTGCGAGGCGAAATACACCGACGCACGTTCGTGGGTCCAACCGGGCTTGAGGCGACCCATCACCACCAGCCACCAGCTGGTTCCGGAATCCAACCGGCTGCTGGTTTTTCCGTTAGGCATGCGCCTGACATCGCCGAGCGCAGCTTCGGAACAGATCGGAAGCGCCATGTCGAAATTCTTTCCGACCTCGAGTCCAAAAAACTCCGGCGGAGTGACTCCGATGACCGGGACATTGAATGGATCCACATGCACGGTGCGACCGATTACGCCAGGATCGCCGCCGAATTCGCTTTTCCAAAATCCGTAGCTGATCACGACGCCGGGGAGTCCGCAGCCGCGTCGATCGTCCGCAGCGGTGAAGAGACGGCCGACCAGCGGACGAACGCCCAGCGTGTCGAATGCCTCGCCGCTGACCCATAGTGCGCGTCCAAGTCGAGTCTCGCCAGAGGACGCGAGATTAAGGTCGTCCGTCGCCCACGCGAAGATTCCCGAGAAAGGTTCGCGCAGGTTGCGGATGTGCTCCCACTGCGGATTGGTAAGGGCGGGGTAACGGTTCATGCTGCCGCGCGCCTGCGAAAGATCGGTAATGCGAACCTCGGCAAGTTCCTGCGCACGCGCGACAGGCAGCGTTCGCAGATTCACTGCGTCGATCAATTGAAAGATCGCCGTATTGGCGCCGATCCCGAGTGCGAGCGAGGCGATCGCCACCAGCGCAAATCCCGGATTCAGGCGCAGAGTGCGCATGCCGTAGCGCAGGTCCTGCCAGACGGAATCCAGAAATGCGATTGTGTTCATGCGATAAATCTCCTCGCGAATCAGCGTCGGATTTCCGAGCTTGCGGTGTGCCGCCGAGCGTGCCTCGTCGGGCGACATGCCGCGCGCGATGTTCTCCTGCGTTTCGACTTCAACGTAGCCTTCGAGTTCGCGTGCTCGTTCGCGATCCCACTTTGCACGATTGAAAAAGCGAGTGAACATGGTTAGTCCTGACGTAAAGCGACCATCGGATCCAACCGCGCGGCACGGCGCGCTGGAAGATAACTTGCCGCGGCGGCGATTGCGCTCATTGCCAGCACGGCCGCGACGATGATCCACGGATCGCCGAGCGAGACGTTGTAGAGTTGCGTGCCTAGGTAGCGCGACAGTCCGATTGCAGCGGGAATTGCGAGTAGTGACGCACCGCTTACCAGCAGTACGGCCTCCCTGGTTACGAGCCACGTAACGCTGGGGCGCGAAGCTCCCAGCGCGATGCGCACACCGATCTCCCGCGCCCGCCGCGCGACTCCGAACGCCAGCAATCCGTACAGTCCAACGGCAGCCAGCACCGCGGCGAGCACCCCGAACACGGTCGCAAGGCTGGCGACGAGACGTTCGCTCGAAAGGTAGCGGTCCACCTGTTCGTCGAGCGTGCGTATGCCGAACATGGGGACATTGGGATCGATGCGGCGCATGGTATCGCGAAGCGCGGCGAACATCTGCTTGGGATCCAGATGCGTCTTGACGTATACGGTGCAGCCTGCCGGGTCGTTGTGCTGATGGAAATTTATGAAGACCTGGCGCGGATGATCTGCACGCAGGTCGTCGTACTTCGAATCGGAGACCACGCCGATGATCTCCGGCGACTTAAGGCGGCCCGATTCGTACAGCTTGAGATGACGCCCGAGTGGATTCTGCTCGCCGAAATAGCGTCGTACGAAGGCCTGGTTGACGATCACGACACCGGGGCCGGCCTCATCCTGCGGACCGAAATCGCGGCCCGCGGTGATCTTCATTCCGAGCGTCGCGAAATAGGCGGGCGAGACCATGTTGAAATGCTGCTGCATGTTTTCACCGCGTTTGGCTTCGTAGCCCTCGATGCCCGCCGGACTGGTCCAATCGTTATCGTCCAGCAGCCGAATCGAGCCCAGCCCCGCAGATTCGACGCCCGGCACCGCGCGAACCGCGTCCAGTAGATCGTGATAAAAACGACGCGCGCGCTCCTTGCGATAACCGTTTTGCATCGCGTCCGCGGAGAAAGAGAGAGTCCGCTCGGTTTGGAATCCCAAATCGAGCGAGCGCAGGTTCACCAGCGACTTCACGAATAATCCGGCGCCCGCGACCAGCAGCACACACAGGAATACCTGCGCGGCCACCAGCGCGCGACGTAGTCCGCTGCGTCCCCCCGTGGTTTGTTCCTTCAGCGCAGGGATTAGTTCGAATCGGCCGGAGTCAAATGCGGGTGCGAGGCCGAAGAGCATTGCCGTGACCAGGCACACGCCTAGCGTGAACAGCAACACGCGAGGATCCGGCGTGGTGGCAAGATTCACCGCTCCATCGCCGGACGGAATGAATCCTAACAGCAGGCGCACCGACCACGAAGCCAGCAGCACGCCGAGCCCGCCGCCCACCAACGCAAGCAGCAAACTCTCCACCATCGCTTGTCGAATGAGTTGCCGGCGTCCCGCACCCAGCGCGACCCGCACCGCGATTTCGCGACGCCGTGTCGCAGATCGCGCGATCATTAAGTTCGCCACATTCGCGCACGCGATCAGCAGTACGATGCCGACCACCGCCATCAGCACGCCCAGCGGTGTTTTGTACTGCGCCCGCAGCAAGGAACGGCCCTGCGAAGCCGGTCGCACATCCAACCGGGATTTGAAAAACTCCTCGCGGCGGAATCCGTTGAGTGCGCTTTGATCGGCCTCGAACTCGAGAATCGAATGGAATAGCGGCTGAAGCGCGGCCCGTGCCTGTTCGATCGTGACGTTGGGCTTGAGTCGCGCGAACATCTCGATCCACGTGGCGCGCCGATTCTCCAGGTTCCAGAAATCGCCAAAGAAGCCCGTCAGCTCCTTCTTCATTGCCGAGGGAATGCGAATCTTGGGCGAGTAGCCCAGCTCGACGCCGTCGAAACCGCGCGCGCTCACGCCGATGATGGTGAATGCGTAGTTGTTGACGATGATCTTCTGTCCGATTACCGCAGGGTCGGAGTGGAATCGATCGCGCCAGAAGTCGTAGCTCAGTACCGCGAGCGGATGGCCTCCCGGTAGAACGTCATCCTCGGGAGTAAATGTGCGACCGATGGCCGAGGGCACGCCCAGCACCTCGAAGTAATTTCCAGTGACCAGCTCACCCGGGATGCGTTCGGTCTGGCCCTGGTAGCCGAAACTGAGTGCCACTCCGAAGCGGCCGAAGACGCCGTCGAAAACCTGGTTGCGGTCGCGAATGTCCTTATAGAAAGGATGCGAGACCGTGCCGTCGCCCATGTTCGCCGCATTGGTGAAGCCACGCCACTCCAGGCTGGTGAGCTGCTGCGGTTCTTTCACCGGGAGCAGCCGCAACAGGACCTGATCGAGCAGCGAAAAGATCGCGGTATTCGCGCCGATCCCAAGCGCTAGTGATAAGACCGCAGCGGCCGTGAAACCCGGACTACGGCGAAGTTGTCGCAGCGCGTAGCGCAAATCCTGCGAGAGCGCGTCGAAAAAGCCGATGCTGTTCATACGATAGATCTCCTCGCGGATAAGGGTCGGGTTGCCGAGCTTGCGGCGCGCGGCCGCGCGGGCTTCGTCAGGGTCGAGGCCGCGTGCGAGATTCTCCTGCACTTCGGTCTCGAGATACGCGTCCAGTTCACGAGCGCGCTCCTGGTCCCAATCGTCGCGGCGAAAGAATCGGCGAAGGAAACGCGGCAGCCGCATATTGTCATTCCTCGACGGGCAAGGGCCGCAGTACGCGGTTGATGGCGCGCACCATCTGTTCCCAGCGGCTGGTCTGTTCGACCAGTTGTTTCCGGCCTTTCGGGGTCAGCCGGTAGTAGCGCGCCTTGCGATTATTTTCGGAGGTGCCCCAAAACGAGGCGATCCACCCGCGATCTTCCAGGCGATGCAGGGCGGGGTACAGCGAGCCGTGTTCGACCTGTAGAACATCTTCCGAACGGCGCTCGATCGCGTAGGCGATGGTGTGACCGTGGGCGGCCCCGGGGGCCAGGGTTTGGAGAATCAGCAGGTCGAGAGTGCCTTGCAGTAGCTCACCCGGAGCCGAAGAGTGGCGGGGGTTATTTCGTTTGGGCATCGGTCCTTCCCATAGAACATCTACCGGACTAATGAGAAGACGTTACCGGAGCGGAAAAGTTTGCGCGAAATTTGACAGGCAGGCGAGCATCCGGGAGAATAGAGGGTACCTACCTCATCGTGCGGATGTGGCGGAATTGGCAGACGCGCTAGATTCAGGTTCTAGTTCTCGCAAGGGAGTGGAGGTTCAAGTCCTCTCATCCGCACCAGTTTGAACGCAACTTACAGTCATTCCGAGCAATCCTCATCGAAGCGATTTTCCGCCAGGCTGTGTGCCTATAGTGTGCGCATCGGCAGGCGGCGCCGCCTTGGCCGCAATATAGTCGCCGTGGCGACGGGCTGCGTCCTTCACAATCTGGCGAGGTTACGTGTATCCGATCCCACATCCGGCTGACAGGGGGATCAAGGTTGTGGAAGGGCGAACCCACAACCCCTCAGTTAGCACGATAATCCTTCGTGCCCGACGTTGCTAAAGTCGTTATCTCGTAGAGGCCAGTCTTTCCTCATAGGAACGGCTGGACCTCCTAGAAATGCAGCCCAGACAATCGAACCCAATTTCCACCTAAGCCCCGTACCCACGCACAACTTGGCCCTCCGCTTGCTACCTTCAAGGTTATGAAGGCCTTTCTACGGTCGTTTGGGGACGACCTCGGTCACGCCGCCCGCAAGCTGCGCCGCAGCCCCGGGTTCACCCTCACCGCCATCGCCCTCCTCGGAGCCGCGATAGGCGCAAGTACCGCCCTCTTCAGCCTCTTCAACGCCCTGCTTCTGCGCCCCATCGACGCCGTCCACGATTCGAAATCCGTCGTCCGCTTCAATCGCCTGGACCGCGGCCAGTACACCGGCGGAATGAGTTATCCCGACTATCTCGACTTCAACGCCAAGGCGCGCCAGTTCAGTGGCGTGATCGCCGAACGCCTGGTCCCTCTGAGCCTCAATTCCGACCAGCCGCAGCGTGTCAACGGGGCCATCGTTACGGGCAATTTCTTCTCCCTGCTGGGCGTCAACGCCGCCCTCGGCCGCACCTTCACCCCCGACGACAACCGTACCGAGGACGGACACCCCGTAACCGTAATCGGACACCATTTTTGGCAGCGGTCCCTCGGAGCCGACCCCAACATTCTCGGCCGCAAGCTGGTTTTCAACGGCCATCCCTTTGAAGTGATCGGCGTCGCCGCGCCCGGATTCACCGGCGTCGAGTTCGCTTCCGGAACCGATGTCTGGCTGCCGCTCGCCATGGTGAAAGTCGCAATGCCACGCAATGCCCAGAGCCAGTTTCTGCAGCAGCGGCGCGCCG
>DASYPO010000253.1:0-4203 GCA_036006545.1 Bryobacteraceae bacterium | reverse complement strand
TTATTGGCCCACACTGCGATGTTGCGAACCAGTTTCCCGGCCGAATCTTCGGCCCACACGGCGATGTACGGACGGCGCACGCGGTAGCCCTGAATCTCTTTCAGGATCAGCGTCACGGCGACTTCGTATCCGGGCTGCCAGTTCGCGGCCGCCTGCACCGGAATCACGCGCAGCGGTTGTTCATAGGCGGCGAAGCGCAGGCTGCGCAGCACCGCGCCATTGCGCGCCGACAGAATCGCTGCGGCGTCTGGCGTCCGATCCACCAATCGCAATCCGTCCTCCGGCGTAAGGACGCAGAGCGCGGTCGCGAGCGCGTTGGCGGTGACGCTGTCGCGGGCGATCACGGTTGCATTAGCCGCCCCGGTGGCTGGGAATCCGGTGCGCGGATCGAGAATGTGATATCCGCGCTCGGAGGTTCCACTGGTGGCGATGGCGCGATCGGTAAGGCGCAGTTCCGCGAGTGGCGGTGCATTGTCCGCGCGCGCCGCCGGATCGGCAACCCCGATCGTCTGCGGCACTCCACCGCGCACTACGATATCGCCCCCGATATTGAGCAGCAATCCAGCGATTCCCGGCACGGCTTGCCGCGCGGCAAGGACGGCACGATCGGCGATGTACGCCTTCCCGAGGGCATCGACATTGAGGCGCGCTTCCATCCCGCCGATCCTCGCCGAGATGGCGCCTGACGTTCGTTGCTGCCAGCTATCGTAAGCGTCCAACACCCGGAACAAATCTTGCGAACACTTGCCGCGTCCGCCTTGCGCGTTGAAGCGACTGATCTCGCTCGAGGGATCGTAGGTGCTCAGGATTTTCGATAACCGGGAGAGTTCGTCAAAGACGGCGGCATGAACGGCAGCCGCTTCGGATTCGCGAGTTGCTCCGTAAACAACGAGGTCAAGCGAGGTGCCGAGTACGTGGTCGTGATGAAAACGGTATTCGTTTGGGCTGGCGTTGAGTCGCGGGATCAGGAAAGTTAGCGGAGACGCGAATAAGCTGCGCCGCGTGAACGCAAGTGGGAGAAGCCGGGATGACGTCATTTTTTTCAAGGCAAAATTAGCCTCAATCTAAAGGACGTTACCCTGCCGGGATGTGTTACCGATCAGCCGACATGGAGATGCTGCGATCTTCAGATCGTGAAACGGTAGATGACGTCCACCTTACTTCACCGGCTTGTACGCGATTGCGTCGATCTCGATGCGCATGGCCGGAGTGGCGAACGTGCACACGACCGTCGTGCGAGCCGGATAAGTATCGCCAAAGAATTGCTTGTAGACCTCATTCATCGCCGGAAAGTCGGGGCCTTCGCGCAGGAACACGGAACACTTTACGACGTCGGCCATGGTGGCGTCGCAGGCGGCGAGAATCCGCTGGATGTTGGACAGCACCAGGTGTGTCTCGTGCTTGATGTCGCCGATCGAGAGTTTGTCGGTCACCGGGTCGATGGGACCTTGGCCCGAGACGTAGATGAAATCCCCGGCGCGCACCGCGGGCGAGTAAGGCCCGCGCGGCGTCGGTGAATTGTGCGGAAAGACGCGGGTGATGCTTTTCGTTTCGGTGCTCACCCGTTCCCATCCTTCTTTGTCCGGCGCGGACGACGCGGACCGCCACCACCACCGGGACCCTTCGGCGGACGCTTACGGGCCGGAGCCGAACGCTTGGGCTTAGCCGGCGGCGGGTTGGGCTCGAAGATGGTCGGCTGGCCTTCGACGTAAGGCTGCGGCTCGTCCTCTTCCACTTCCTCTTCGGGCGCGGCTTCCGGTTCGGGCTGCGGCGGTTCGGCCGGCGGATAGAACTCCGCGCCGAGATACACCAGCATGCCCACTTCCTCGTTGGGTTCCAGGCGCACGACAGTCTTGTCCTGCGCGTAGTTCAGAAACTCGGTGAACTGCTGAAAGCCGTACGCGCTGGTGTCGAAATTGGGGCGCTCCTCTTTGAACCAATGCGACAGGTCCTCGACGGGGCAGCCGTTTTCGATCTCCAGGCGATGATTTTCGAGCACGTCGCGCAGCGGGGGCAGCAGATCTTCCGACTTGAGCGTCGGACTCGTGGGCTGCGAGGACCCCTTGCGCTCGATGACGTAGCGGCCGCCAGATCCTGAGACGTTCACCAGGTCGGCGCGCTTCAGCTTTTCGACGAAATCGGAGAAGCTCGAAGCGCCGTACGCGCGTTCGTTGAAAGCCGAGTCGAGCTGCAACATCGTCGATTTGAGCAAGCCCAGTTGCGGCTGCACGGCGCGGCGTTCGAGCACCTGTAGCGCGCGTTCGACCAACGGCAGAGCCTGCGCCAGTTCGAGCGGTGGGGGACGCATGCCGCCGCCTCCGCGCCGATCTCCACGGTCAGGCCGATCGCCACGATCCGGACGATCGCCACGCTCCGGGCGGTCGCCACGCGGACGCTGCTGGCGCGAGTCCAACATGGGCCGCTCCGGCGAATCCGATAGCAGCGCTTCAAAGCTAATGAACTCGTGGCAATTCTGCTGCAGAATGGTCGACGTGAACGCCCGCCCGCCCACTACGAAAACTGTCTTGCCATATTCCTTGAGCTTGTTGACCAGCGGAATGAAGTCGCTATCGCCGCTGACGATGGCGAAGGCGTTCACGTGCGTGTGGGTGAAGGCCATCTCCAGCGCGTCTAGCGCGAGGTTGATATCGGCTCCGTTCTTATCGCCGCGCGGCGAAGGAATGCGCTGCACCATCTGCACCGCGTTCTCCGCCATCTGACGGGTGGCACCGTCCTGCCGGCCCCAGTTGGCGTAAGCGAACTTGGCCACGATGTCGCCGCGCTCCTTGAGCGCATCCAGCGCGAGCGATACGTCGAATTCACGCCGCAGCGTGGATTTCAAGCCGATTTCGATGTTGTCGTAATCCACGAAAACGGCGATGTTCAATTTGTCTTGCATGTTCTCTCTATTCATTTAAGAGCGCCGCTCATCCTTTCGATAGCGCGGCGCCGTGCGGCAAGCGGACGGGTTCAAGCCGTCAGCTTCACCGTGTTGCGGATGAATCCGATAATGTCCTCAAGCGAAGCACCGGGCTGGAACACTCCAGCGACCCCCAGTTGTTTCAAGCGAACGGCGTCCTCATCCGGAACGATGCCGCCCACGACGACGGTTACGTCGTCCATGTGTTTTTCTTTGAGCAACTCCATCACGCGGGGCACGATGGCGTTGTGCGCGCCCGAGAGGATCGACAGGCCGATGACCTGGACGTCCTCCTGCAGCGCGGCGTTGACGATCATTTCAGGGGTTTGGCGAAGGCCGGTATAAACCACTTCCATACCGGCGTCGCGCAGGGCGCGTGCGATCACCTTCGCTCCGCGGTCGTGTCCGTCAAGGCCCGGTTTCGCAACCAGCACCCGGATCCGCTGATCCATGCTTGTGTCGCACACTACGGAGCGCTTTCGCTCTGTGTGTACTCTTCCTCAGTTGAGACTGACGCGCCGCCGGCGCCTATACAGGAGGGGCGGTGCGTGCCTAGTTAGATTATAGGCACATTCGGGGTGGCGAAAAGGGAGTATGGTGGTCTGGTGCGAGTCAAGCCCTCCATCAGGCCGACGCGTGAACCGGCGGGCCGACTGGACCGCCTGGACAAATCTAGAGCCGGGCTGGAGCAACTGGAACGCGACGAACGCGACCGGCGGGATATGGCGATCATCAATGCCAACGCGGATCGGTTGAATCGCGAGGCGATCGACGCGCTGGACTATCAGCGGCTCTCGTGAATTCCTCGGTGATCTGCGCGTTCTTCTACTCCCGATGGCAGATTCGAGCGCTGGTTGCGCTGCTTCCGCTAAACACCAAAGACGGGCGCCGGCTCACTTGCGGGCCAACTACCTGCTCAAAATTCTCGATCATGGACCGAACTGCTTTCGATCTGGCCCAGCGTGGCGCCGGTTTTCGCATACCTGGCGCAGGCAGGCTCGGCCCTTCCGGGGCCGTGAGAGTCGCTCAGGATTGAAAGGATAAAAAAACGACCCAATGGTGGCGTTTTGAAGTATACTGTCTGGCGGCCGGGGAAGGCAAAATGGAAATCCGAGCTGACCTATTGCCTGGTTCTGAAATCTTTGGTCCACTTTAGTCCACGCGCAGATCTGGATTCACGCGACGGAGTCTTGAGCCCCGTGAGCGCAGAAATTCGATAGGAGAGAAAAACAGCGTATGAGAAAAGTTTTGATCACCGTAGCAGCCTTAATGCTCGTTGCAAT
>DASYPO010000252.1:0-8195 GCA_036006545.1 Bryobacteraceae bacterium | reverse complement strand
GAGGATGTGAACCGATTCCTGCATCCCTTGACCGGCTTCGAAGCCAAGCCAGTAAGTGGATACGTTCCGGCTTTCCCATTTTTCGACCGGCTGCGTCGGCGCGAGTTTTGCACTACTGTTACGATTCGCTCTTCGGACAAGCTCGATTACCTCCCCGAGCCCGATATCTTCCACGACGTCGCCGGCCACGTCCCCATGCACACCGACGTGAACTTCGCGAATACGCTGGTGCGGTTCGGCGAGTGCGCACACACTGCGGCACTGATCGTTCGTGACATTCGCGACAAGGACGAGCGGATGCGGCGCCTGACTAGCATCGTGCGTGCCATGGCACGGTTCTTCTGGTTCACAATCGAGTTCGGCCTGATGAACTCCCGCCATGGTCTCAAAGTGTACGGAAGCGGCCTGCTCAGCTCGCACGGTGAGATTGCGCACGCGATCGATTCGCCGGATGTGCAGCGCTACCCGGTACAGATGGAGTGGATCGTCAACCAGGGTTTTGTGATCGACCATTACCAGCCGCTGCTATTCATTGTCGATTCGTTCGATCATCTCTTCAGTTTGGTGGACCGGCTGGAGCAGTGGATGAAAGACGGCAAGCTGAACAACGTCGCGGTGGGGGACCCGGAGATCGACGAGGCTGACCTGAAGAGTTTTCTCGAAGCGCCCGTGTAGGGTGGGGCGGACCTCCTGGTCGCGCCTCCTACTCACTCCTCAGCGCATTCGAAGGATCCACCCCAATCGCCCTGCGCGCCGGAAGCCAGCACGCCGCGAGCGCCACAAACGCCATGCAGCCGATCACGATCGCATAGGTGACTGGATCCTTGTCGCTCACGCCATAAAGCACCATCGCGAAGAATTTCCCGGCCGCGAGCGCCATTGCGATCCCCGCCGCTGCGCCGATCCCGACCAGCAATCCGGAGCGTCCCATCACCACGCCGAGCACCTGGCCGGCACTGGCACCGAGGGCCATTCGAATTCCGATTTCGCGGGTGCGTCGCGAGACAGCGTAGGCCATCATGCCGTATACGCCGGTCGCGGCCAGCACAACTGCGAGCAATCCAAACGCGCCCAGGAATCCTGCGGCCACGCGCGCCGGGAACAGCGGAAGCGACAGGTGATCGGTCAGCGTGTGCGCGTCAAAAAGTGAAATCGACGGGTCCATCTCCAGCACCGTGCGCCGCAGAATGTCCAGAATCTGCGTATCCGGCAACGGCGACCGCGCGACCACGGTGGTGTTGAGGTTTTCGGTCTGTAGAATGGGACGGAAGACCACGGGCGTCGGGCCTTCACTCAACGATCGATACTTTCCGTCCTCCGCCACCCCCACGATCTCCAGCCATTTGCCGTCCTCGCTGAAGCGAAAACGCTTCCCGATCGGATCCCGATCCCGAATCAGCTTCTTAACGAACGCCTGGTTCACGATCGCAACACGCGGAGATCCCGGAACGTCGCGATCCTCAAACTCGCGACCCGCTAGCAGCCGCGTCCCCAGCGTCCGGAAATATCCGGGACTCGCGCCATACATCGCGGCCAGGGGGCGGTCGGCCATCTTGGGAACCGGCTGCCCCTCGATCAGTACCTGATTGTTGTTGATCATCAGGGACAGCGGCAGCATATCGGCCAGCGCCGCCGCTTCAATGCCAGACGTGGAGCGAACTTTTTCGATCAGACGACGTTGGAATTCTGCGCCACGCTTTTCGGTATAGCCCTCAAGCGCCAGGTCGAAAGAAACTTGTGCTGCGTGACTTGGATTCAACCCGAGATTGATGTTCATTGCATGCTGCAAACTGCGCACTACCAACACGGACCCGATCAGGAGCACGACGGAAAGAGCAACCTGCGCTGCGACGAGAACGTCGCGCAAATGCCAGCGTCTGAGCCGCTCTGTGGGAGCTTCGCTTTTTAGCGCGCCGGTCAAACCGGAACGCGTCGACTGCAGCGCGGGAACCAAACCGAACAAGAGACCCGTGACCAATGACGCGATGAACGAGAAGATCATCAGGCGCGTGTCGAAGATCAACTTAGGAATAATCGGAAAGTCGACCGGCGGCGTCCAGAGTTTGAAGAGACCGATCAGCCAAGCGGCTAGCAGCACGCCGGCAACGCCGCCCGCAAGCGACAGCACCAGGCTTTCGGTGAGTAATTGACGGATCAACTGCCCGCGACCCGCGCCGAGCGCCAGGCGAATCGCGGTGTCTTTTCTTCGATCCGCCGAACGTGCGAGCAGCATGCTGGCGAGGTTCACGCAGGCGATCAGAAGCACCATACCCGCCACCGTCATCAGTACAGCCGCAAAGCCGGTTACCGCACCGCGCAGATAGCTTCCGACCAGTCCGGGACGCGAGAGCGAAACGCCCATGCCGCCGTTGTCTTTCGGATAGGTCTGCGCCAGTCGCGCGGCAACGCTCGATAAATTAGCTTCGGCCTGTGCCATCGTTACGCCGGGCTTTAAACGTCCCACCACGAATATGTTTCCGGCGGTGCGCTCCTCGATCCACTCGAAACCCGGCTCGATCTGCCGCTGCATGGCGATGGGGACATAGATGTCGGGAGTGTAAATTAGCTCGGTACCGAAAAAATCGGGTGGGGTGACTCCGACGACGATGTATTCGAGCCCGTTCAACTTGACCGGATTCCCGACGATACTTGGATCTCCGCCGAATCGTTTCTGCCAGCAGCCATAACCCAGCACGGCGACGGGGTGCGCTCCATACTTGAGGTCGTCATCCGGATGGAGCAGCCGACCGGTGGCCGGCTGCACCCCCAGCATGTCGAAATAATTGCCCGTGACTTCATATCCCCACAGGCGCGCGTTGGTGCCGCTGCGACTGATACTGATGGGCACGAAACGATACGCGGCCAGCCCTGCCAGCGACTGGTTCTGGTCGCGATAGTCGCGATAATTCGGATACGACTGCGTGGGGAATTCTTCCTTATTGCTTAGGCGGGTGTTCAGGAAGACCAATTCATGGGGATTGTGCACCGCCAGCGGGCGCAACACGATGGCGTTGACCACGCTGAAAATGGTCGCATTGGCGCCGATCCCGAGCGCCAGAGTGACGATCGCAGCCGCGGTGAAGCCGGGACTCTTTCGCAGGCGGCGGAAAGACACAACCAGATCCTGACGGAGCCGGTCCATCACAAGCGCACCTCTGGTGCAGGCATCAGAGTCACCTCCGCTGCCGGATCGCTATTTTGAGGGCAGCTTGAACTCTATACGACGATCGGCGTTCAATTGTTTCGAGAATTCTCGATCGACCAGGTCAAGCGAGACGCGGTCCTGATCGCCTTGCAGTGTGATGTAGTGCAAGGTCTCGCCATCCACCCAGTATGTTACGACCGCAATGATCGCGCGGTCTTTCTTCGCGACCAGATAATACGATGGGCTGTCGTCAGCGGGTGCGGCGGCCGACTGCTGTGGCATGGTTTGGGCGAGCGGAACGTTGCTGTAATCGCGGACCTGGGGATTGGCCGCGTCGGGCCGGAAATACTGATTGATGATGACGACCGGCGGAGGACCCTGCTGATGTTCCGGTTCGCTGTATTGGGCTGGCGGTGGGGCTTCCTGCGAGTAACCGGTTGCATAGCCGCCGCTGTAACCGCCGTAATAAACCGGATACGGCACGACCACCGTGCGCGAGTGCTGCGGATGCCGGACGGGCGCAGGAGCTACATTGCGAATCCCGCCGGGCGCGACGCCGATTCCGATCCTGGTTCCGCCTGCCGCGCCGGTCGTGTACCCCGGTCGTGCATTCGGAGCGCTGCCGGTGCCGGGATACAGCACGCTACCCAAGCCTCCCGGAGTGGGCCGTTGGGCGAATAAAGTGCCGACGGCGAGGAGTGCGAAGAACCCGAAGCGCATGGCGGATGCCTCCTGATGAATAAATTGTAGACGTTTTCGAAGTGCGCGGCGTGTACGCTGAATTCTCTGATCGCTGTGGCGCCGGCTTTGATCGGCGGCGCGGGCTTCAGCCCGCAGGGGTGACTTTCACCGAGACCCGCAAGCGGGTAGCCGCCGAACTCAAAACTGGTACAGCATCAAATACACGACCACGCCGGTCACATTGACGTACATCCAAATCGGCAGCGTCCAGCGGGCGATTTTGCGGTGATGCGGGAAATTTCCCTTCAGTGCACGGCGCAGCGTAATGATCGCGAGCACTGGAACCGTCGCGGCGAGGATCGTGTGCGTGAGCAAAATCGTCAGGTAAACGGTCCGTATTGTCCCGGTCCCTGGATACCTCACCGAACCAACCTGCGCGTGATAAACCAAATAACAAATCAAAAAAGCGACAGACACCCAGAACGCCGCGAGCATCGTTTTCTTATGCGCATCACGCCGGCCGCTGCGAATCAGCGCATAGCCGATCGCGAGTAAAACTGCGGAGGTTGCATTCAGTGTCGCGTTGACGGCGGGCAGGTCATGTAGACCGATCAAGCTTTCTCCTTGAGCAGCTTCTGGGCTTCGGCGATCACGCGCGGAATGGCGTCGGCTTCATCGGTCATGAAATAGCCGCGCACGGTGGACTTACGATCCACCAGGACAAAGCGGGTGGAGTGGGACAGCGAGGCATCCACGTCGCCCAGCATGAACACGTTCTTGTTGAGGTGTTGAAGTGTTTCACGCGGGCCGGTCAGGAAGAACCACTTGCCGGGTGTGGCCTGATAACGTTCGGCGTATCGCGCCATGACTTCCGGGGTGTCGCGGGCGGGGTCGATCGAAAAAGAAACGAGGCGAATGTCGGGCTCGGCGGCGAGCGCGGTCTGCACCTGGCGCATTTGGGCGCTCATCCGCGGGCAGGGGCCGGTACAGTTGGTGAACATGAAATCGGCGATCCAGACTTTGTTAGCGAGCGTCTGGCTATCGAAGGTGGCTGCGGTTTGGTCGGTAAGGGTGAAGGGCGGGACGGTCGAGTACTTGGTCATCTGCTTCATCTGCATATGGGGGCTGCAGGAAAGGAGAAGAAGAATTGCAGGTGACAAGATCACCTTCGTTACGAACCTATGCGCGCGACACAAGGAGGAATCCATAGAGGAGCGGCAGGTAAATTACGCTGGCGAGGAGCACGTGGCGAGCTGCGGTTCCGGAAAGATGCGCGGCAGCGCGGGCCGACGCCCACAAAAATCCAGCGCCCAACAGGAGCGCACCGACCAGATAGACATTGCCGACCATTGAAGTGAAGGTCGGCAGCAGGCTGATCGGAATCAGAATCGCGGAAAACCAAACCATGCGTCGTGCGGTCGATACTCCATCCGGCTCGACTACCGGCAGCATGCGGATTCCAGCGCGCTGGTAATCGTCGCGATAGATCCAGGCGATTGCGTAGAAGTGTGGGAATTGCCACAAAAACAAAATCGCGTAGAGAATCCAGGCGCCGGCCGTGAGCGTGCCGCTGGCGGCGGCGAATCCGATCAACGGCGGCATCGCACCGGGGATCGCGCCGATGGTGGTCGCGTGCGGGGTGCGTTGCTTCAGCGGCGTGTAGACGAACAGATAGCTGGCCAGCGTGAACAATCCGAGCAACGCGGTAAGCGGGTTCGCTCCCAGCCACAATTCAGCGAATCCCGCGATAGATAGCACGGTGCAGAAAATCAAGGCGTGAGTTGCGGTTATTCGGCCCGATGGAATCGGGCGCGCCTTGGTGCGATTCATGCGGCTGTCTGCGATCCGTTCGTACCACTGGTTGAGTCCCGCGGTTCCGCTCGCGATCAGTGCCGTTCCCAGCAGCGTATGCAGCAGCAGCGGCCACGCGAACGGCGCGCCCAAGGGCAGTCCGAATAGGAACCCGATGGCTGTGCTCATCAGGATGAAACACGTAATGCGCGGCTTGGTGAGGTCGGCGTATGCGCGGATCAGATTCACGAAGTCACCGCCGCATGTTCCCGCTCGACCGCGGAATGGGCACGGACATTGCGACGAATCTGGATCGAAAGAACGATGGTCGTGGCCAGCGTCAGCGCTCCGAGCGCGACATGCGCCACGGTCGTCAGTACCATCAGCAGTGGTTTCGTCGCTGCTTCGAGTCGCGCGAAGTACGCCGCGATTCCCAGGAAAACCTGCAGGAACGTTACTCCGAGCATCGTGTGCGCCGCTGATCGCAGGCTGCGATGTTTCGGAAACTGGTGCAGCACAAACATCCCCAGGAGCATCAGAGCCAGCGCGACCACCATCGCTCCAATCACGTGCGGCATGACGCTTAGTACTCGATGACGGAACGCAGCGCCGAGCGCAACCTGCGCCAGCACCAGTACGGGTGCGACAATCGCCAGCGTCCGAAGAGACGGCCAGCCGTGATCGTCGACCATTTCCGGCCCTTCTTGCCAGCGTTTCGACGTGAAGACAGTGATCGCCAGCATGGTCGAAAAGAAAAGTTGCGCCAAGCACGCATGCGCGATGCTGACGCCGGGCGGCAGCAGCAGCAGCACCGTAAGGCCCCCGAGAATTCCCTGCCCGATCACCGCCGCGAGTGAAATCCATCCAAGCTTGCGCATCCACGAACGCGAATCGACTCGCTGCAACCAGATCGCGAGTCCGATCGTCAGCATGCCTACGAAGGTCGCAATCATGCGATGCCCATGCTCGAACTTCACGCCGCCGATCATCGGCGGCATCACCTGGCCGTAGGAAAGCGGCCAATCCGGCACCGAAAGCCCCGCTTCCTTACTGGTGACGGCCGCGCCCGCGACCACCAGGAAAAGCGTGCACACCGCGAGCAAAATGGTGTAACGGTGGAGCAGCGGCTGGTTCATACAGGAGTGAAATTCCATTCTACCGCGACCAAACCGGGCCGCGCCGCATCAAACCTTCCAAGTCGCGATTCGTCCAAGCTCGGAGACGGGCAAGCTATAGTAAGAATTACACCCAAACCATCTGAGGACTTTTGTGAAATTACTATTTGGCGTAGTTGTACTCGCAGCTTTGGCGCAGGCGCAGACCACACGTGGAGTGGTCGGCGGAACGGTGAAGAATGAAGCAGGTGGGCCCGTTGCGCAGGCTTCCATCACACTCACCAGCGAAGAGACAAACGCCAAACGCACGGTCGTTAGCGATTCGCAGGGAGACTTTGCCTTCAGGCTCGTCGCACCAGGAAGGTATCGCCTGGAGGTTCAGGCCCCATCATTCCACAAGGAGACACAGCCAGTCATCGCTGAGGTGAATCAAGAGACGCGGGTGGAGGTCATACTTGAAGTGGTTATCCCAGAAAGGGATTTCGTAACCGTACGGGACATTGTTCCCGTGCTGCGAACCGACACCTCAACCGTCGGCGGCGTCATCGACTCACGCTCCATCCAAGGTCTCCCCCTCGACGGGCGCAATTTTTACGAACTCAGCCTCCTGCTCCCGGGCGTACTTCCGTCGGCGCAAGGATCCCCCGGATCCGTCCGTGGCGATTTCGCGGTGCAAGTCAACGGCGCCCGCGAGGACGCGAACAATTTCCTCCTCGACGGCGCCTACAATGGCGATCCGAAACTCAACGGCGTCGCTGTGACGCCATCGGTCGACGCGATTCGCGAATTCGAAGTCGCGCAATCCACCTACGATTCGTCCTTCGGCCGCAATGCCGGCGGACAGATCAGCGTCGTGACGCGTAGCGGATCGAATCAGCTCCACGGCACCGCGTACGAATTCTTTCGCAACGAAGTGTTCGACGAGCGCAATTTCTTCGCACCAAAGAACGAAGCAGCCCCGCGTTATCAGCGCAACCAGTTCGGATTCTCACTCGGCGGTCCGGTCGTCAAGAATCACACGTTCTTCTTCATGGATTACGAAGGGCGCCGTCTGCGCGAGGGGCGCACGCTCGTGACCAACGTCCCGACAGCGCTCGAGCGGGTCGGCAATTTCTCGCAGAGCCGCGCGTTCGCGATCAACCCGCTGACGTTCCAGCCGTTCGATGGGAATATCATCCCGGCACCGTTCGTGAATCCGATTGGCAAAGCCATCGCGGCGCTGTACCCGCTGCCGAACCGTTCGACCCCGGGCGCGAATTTCGTCTCGTCGCCCGTCGGTCGCGATCGCGACGATCACTTTGATATTCGGCTGGATCATGCGCTCTCGTCCAAAGACGAGTTGACCGGCCGCTACAGCTTTGCCGACCGCGAACTGTTCGACCCATTCGGCGGATTTTCGCCGCTGCCGGGCTTCGGCCTGAACATTCCCCGTCGCGCGCAAAACGCGATGGTCGGCGAGACCC
>DASYPO010000251.1:0-2597 GCA_036006545.1 Bryobacteraceae bacterium | reverse complement strand
TTTGCAAGAGAACAATCCGCTCCTGGAGAGAATGTGGGCGCGCAACGAAATTGAGAACTACCTTTGTCAACCGGCGACGCTTCGCCGGTACGCGGAGGCTTTCGCACGCGAGCAATCCGCTGGGCCGTTGTTCGAACAAGACATGGTCGCGGTGATGGATGTCTGCATTCAGGACTTGGTAATACCAGTTGCGTTCCGAGACCCATTGCATCAGTGGTGGAGCAACGTGAAAGCGAGCGATGAGTTTTTGGACCCGCTCTTTGAGCTGTTCTTCAAACGCCTTGGACTGCCAAACTTAATGCGCAAGAGCGCCTATCACCGCTTGGCCGAGTACGTCGGCAAGGAGGATATCGCGCCAGAGGTCGTAGAAGTGCTGGACTCGATCCTTGCGGTCAGCCGCAACGCTCGTCCGCGAACCTGAGTCGAGTTGATAGAATGAAATTTCTTCGCGGTTCGCGATTTCAAGCACGATTCAGAACGGAGAATCATGGCGGTTACGGGTGCGGGACTAGAGGGCGTGGTAGCGACTTCGTCGCAGATCTGTTTCATCGACGGCGACGCGGGCATCCTGAGTTATCAGGGTTTCGACATTCACACGCTGGCCGACAAGGCGACCTTCGAAGAAGTCATTTATCTGTTGTGGCATGGCCGGTTGCCGAAGCAAGCGGAACTGGACGAGCTGAAATTCGCATTGGTCGAGGCGCGGCCGATTCCGGCCGAGGTCACCGCGTTTCTGAAGAACTCCCCCAAGGCCGTTCCGATGGACGTGCTGCGGACCGCGGTTTCGATGCTCTCGCTGTACGATCCGCTGGCCCGCGACAACTCCCAGGAAGCCAGCGTGAAAAAAGCGGTGAACCTGATGTCGCAGACCGCGACCATCGTCACCAGCTTCGATCGGCTACGCAACGGCAAGGAGGTCGTGCCGGGCGATCCGAGCCTGGGCATGGCTGCGAATTTCCTGTACACGCTGACCGGCGCAAAACCCGACGACGTAATGGAACACGCGTTCGACATTGCGCTGATCCTACACGCGGATCACGAGCTGAACGCATCCACTTTCGCCGCACGCGTGGTCGCGGCGACGCTCTCCGACATTCATTCGGCGGTGACCGCGGGCATCGGTGCGCTGAAGGGTCCGTTGCATGGCGGGGCCAATGAAGACGTGATCAAGATGCTGCTTGAAGCGGGATCGTCCGAGAAAGCCATCGAGCACATCAAATATCGGCTGGCCAACAAACTCAAGGTCCCGGGCTTCGGCCACCGCGTGTATCACACTATCGATCCGCGCGCGACGCATCTGGCGGCGCTGTCAGAGGAGTTGGGCAAGCGCACCGGCCACGTGGATCTGTACCTGACCTCGAAGCTGATCGAGCAGCATATGAAGTCGACCAAGAATCTCAACGCGAATGTCGATTTCTATTCGGCGTCGGCGTATTACTCGCTGGGGATTCCGATCGATCTGTTCACGCCCATCTTCGCGGTGAGCCGCATGAGCGGATGGACCGCGCATGTGCTGGAACAGTATTCCAACAATCGCCTGATTCGCCCGCGCGCCGATTACACGGGCGCTCCGGTGGGCAGTGCGTGGGTGGACATCGCGGCTCGCTAGAACAGCGGACAGGGGTCAGCGGACAGCGGACAGTAAAAACAGCAATCGACCCGGCCAGACGCCAGGGGCCAGTAAAAACAGGGGACGGCGGACAGCGGACAGAGACGCCAGGGGCCAGTAAAGAAAAACTCACACGTGTACGATTTAGCGACATTTCGGAACAACATGGATGCCATCGCGGCGCGGCTGGCGGATCGCGGATTCGCGCTGGAGGTAGATGCCTTTCGTTCGCTGGATGCGGAGCGGCGCGCTGCACTCACCGAGGCCGAGGCGCTGAAGGCGCACCGCAACACTGAATCGCAGGAGATCGCGAAACTTCGCAAAGCTGGACAAGACACCACGGAGCGGCAGCAAAAAGTTCGGGAAGCCGGCGAGCGGATCGCCGCGCTGGATGAAAAAGCCAAAGCGCTGGACGATCGCTACCGCGAATTGTTGGCTGGTGTGCCGAACACACCGCATGAATCGGTGCCGACAGGCAAGAGCGCCGATGACAACGTAGAAGTTCGCCGCTGGGGCACGCCGCCCTCGTTTTCTTTCGCTCCGAAAGCGCATTGGGATCTCGGGCCGGAACTGGGCATTTTGGATTTCGAGCGTGCGGGAAAAATCACGGGTGCGCGCTTCGCGGTCTATATGGGACTGGGCGCGAAACTGGAGCGCGCGCTGATCAGCTTCATGCTGGACGTGCACACGCAGCAGCACGGCTACACGGAAGTGCTGCCGCCGTTCATCGCCAACAAAGATAGTTTCTACGGGACCGGGCAGTTGCCCAAGTTCGAGCAGGACTTGTTCAAGCTCGAAGGCACCGATTATTATCTGATTCCGACGGCTGAGGTCCCGGTGACGAATCTGCATCGCGACGAAACGCTGGATGTCGATTCGCTGCCGATCAAGTATTGCGCGTATACGCCGTGCTTTCGCAGCGAAGCCGGATCGTACGGTCGCGACGTGCGCGGGATCATTCGGCAGCATCAATTTCAAAAAGTCGAGT
>DASYPO010000250.1:0-11044 GCA_036006545.1 Bryobacteraceae bacterium | reverse complement strand
ATGCAGGCGATGCCCGCGAGGATCAGCGGCGCACGAAGGTAGGCGAACGACGCGATCGTCAGGTCGCCCATGTGCCCCAGCGAAAGTGTGTACGCGTCGGGATTTTGGGTGAGCGCGCGGGAGATATCGCCGGGTGCGGGGAGATTCCACACTTGCACGAGAATCGCGGCGATCGCGACGGCAGCCAGCGCGACGATCGCCGCCAGAGTGTAGCGTCCGTACTTCACCAGCTTTTCGGCCCGCGGCTCGGTCATCGCCGAGGCGAGCAGGAGCGCGAGCGCGGTGTAGCAGGGCATCGAATAATATTCTTGCGTCGATGAGAAGGTGAAAAAGGTCAGCAGGAATCCGGCCCAGCAAAGGCACAGAAGTCGCATGCGCCCCGCGCGATCGACGGGCTTGAAAGAAAGTTTAAGGACGGCGGGGAAGAACATGCTCCAGGGAAAGAGCCACAGCAGATGGAACAGCCAGAACGCCGCGCGCGGAACGGTATTGTAATCGCGCGGGTAGCGCAGATTAAGAAAGCGCAGCACGTGCTCGTTCATGAAATAGAACCAGAAGAATCCGCGATAGTCGCCGATCTTGCTGTGGAAGGTGAGATCGAACGCGGGCGGATTTCGCAGCGTGGCTATGAGATGCCATGGGACGGCGATCGCAAGCGCGATCAGAATCCCGCGGCCCACGCGCAGGCGCTGCCAGGTGCGTCGCTTGGTGAATTGTCCGGTGAAGGCGAGGTAGAGCAGCGCGGCGGCGATCGGAAAAACGGCGGCGATCAGCCCCTTGAGCAGGAGACCGGTGCCGATTGCGGCAGCCATAATCGCGCTCCATCGCGCTGGACGAGGCTCGTCCTCTTCGAGTGCGCGCAGGAAAGCCCACAGCGCGAGCGAGATGGTCGCGGTGATCGTAACGTCGGGAATCTGAATGCGCGTGAAGAGCCACAGGCCGATACAGGTCGAGAGAATCAGGCCGGCATAGAATCCAGCACGCAACGAGAAGGCCCATTCGCCCATGAGGAAGGCGAGCCAACACAAAAGCACGGCGGAAAGTGCGACCGGCAGACGCGCGACCCAATCGTGCACGCCGAAAATCTTGAAGCAAATCGCGATCAGCCAGTATTTGAGCGGCGCTTTTTCGAGATACTTGATGCCGTCGAGACGTGCCGTGACCCAATCGCCCGAATCGAGCATGTTGCGCGCGATTTGAGCCTGGACGGCGTCCACGTCGTCCATCAGCGAAGGCGGGCTGATCAGGCAGCCGAGAAAAACGGCGGCGGCTGCGACCAGGACGATTAGTTGATAACGGAGACGGTTTCCAGCTCCCGGCTCTTCCACTCCGAATCCGGCGGTTGGATGTCCCACCGCTTCATCCAAAGGAACAGAACCAGGAGACCCCATAGATGATAACCGAGGTTAGCACGCCGTTCGAAATGAGCGTGCATTACCGCGTCGATCGCCTTCCAAGAGAAGATTCCGGAGTGACGGACGTTGCGTTCGCTGATCGTTTCTTCGAGCAGCGGCCGCAGAGTGGTGCGCAACCAATGATGCGCAGGCATGTCGAAGCCTTCTTTTTTGCGGCGCAGAACGGCTTTCGGCAGGCGGTCCTTCATCAGGTCGCGCAGCAGAAACTTGAGATTTCCACCGCGGATTTTCATATGTTCGGGGAGGGTCGCCGCAAACTCGACCAACCGGTGATCGAGAAACGGCGGGCGCACTTCGAGCGAATGCGCCATGCTCATGCGGTCCACTTTATAGAGGATGTCGTCGGGCAGATAGTTGAGTTGGTCCAGCCACATGAACTGGTTCAGGTAGCCGAGTCCGTTGCCTGCGCCGTTACCAGGGAGCGGGAGCGGAGCCGCGTCTTCGAACTGCGGACACAGGCGGCGTTTGGCTCCGTTGGCGAAGGTTCCGTTCCAATACAGATGCGCCTGGACCGGATCGAGCAGCGATCCCTGCAGCATGCGCGTGATCTTGTAATCGAGCCCGATCTTCTCATCGCTCACCGGCAGAAATCGAGTCATGCCGGCAGCGAGCTGGCGAAGCGGGCGCGGAACCATGCGGAGCCTGCGGGCATAGCGATCGGCCAGGTAGGTGTTGTAGCCGCCGAAAATTTCATCCGCGCCGTCGCCCGACAATGCGACGGTCACTTCGCGGCGGCACATCTTAGATAGAAACCAGACCGGCACGGCGCCGGCGTCTGCGCTCGGTTCGTCCGAATAGTACGCGAACTCTTCGATTGCGCCCTGCAGATCGGTCTCGGGATTCAGATCGAACTCATGGTGGTCGGTCTGATAGTAATCGGCCACTTCGCGGAAGTAGCGCGACTCGTCGAAACTGCGGCCGGCAAAGGAAACGGAAAAAGTCTTGAGCCGATGCTCGGAGGCTTCGGCCGCGTAGTGCAGCACGGTGGTGGAATCCAGGCCGCCGCTGGACCACACGCCCAGAGGAACGTCGGATACCAGGTGTTCGCGGACCGACGAGCGCAGCAGATAATCCAATTCGTTTTTCGCCGATTCGAGATCCAGCGTGGTGTCGGGCTTGAACTGCAGCTTCCAGTATGTTTCCGTGCGAACGCGCCCATCGCGCCATTCGAGCCACTGGCCGGGCGGAAGTTTTTCGACACCCTCGACCAAGGTGCGCGGCCCGGGAACGTAGTTGAGCGAGAGGTAATGATCGAGCGCCTCAGGATCGATGCGGCGTTCGATTTCCGGATGCAGGAGAATCGTTTTCAGCTCGGAACCGAAGTACAGATTCGAGCCCCGGCGCGCGAAATACAGCGGCTTGATTCCCAACCGGTCGCGGACCAGTACCAGACGATGCTGCGATTCGGTCCATAGCGCGGCGGCGAACATGCCGCGGAGTCGCGAGAAAGCGTCTACGTCCCATTCGAGAAACGCGCGCAGCAGTGTTTCGGTGTCACAGCGCGAATCGAAGGCGTGGCCGCGCTGTTCCAGTTCGCGGCGGACTTCAGCGTTGTTATAGATCTCTCCGTTGAAGACCAAGACGGTATCTCCGTCGTCGCTGAGCATCGGCTGGCGCCCGTGATCCAGATCGATGATTTTCAGACGCACAGCGCCTAAAGACACATCTCCCGATTCCCAGACGCCCTGCTGATCGGGGCCGCGATGGAACAAGGACCGCGTTATGTCGCGGATCCGCGAAGGGTTAGCCTTCGCCCTGAGATGTGTGAACCCAGCAATTCCGCACAAGTTGCTGAAATCCGCCAATTTCCCCGTCAGCTCCTCACCCCTTAAGAGAGGAACTAGACAGCGTTTGCTTCAGTATGAGGATGAGGATAGCACAAGAACTTTGGCAGGTGACGAACATCACCTGGCCCACTGCTGCAGGTGACAAGATCACCTGCGCTACTTAGGACTGGAGCTGTTCGGGGAACACCGCGTAGCTTTGCGGTGGCGGAAAGAGCTTTTCGAGCGCGAGCAGGCGCTTGCGAAGATAGCGGCTGGGCAACTGGCGCGGACCCGTGTCGACGTCAATATCGCAGCAGATTCCATGCAGGTACAGCGTGAGCGTATCGATGAAAGATTGTCGTGCGTAATCGTGAAAGGCGCGGCCCTTGCGTGAATTGCCGCGACGCATGGCCTGCTTGAGGCGCCAGCTCGGCTCGTCGACCTCGCCATGCACTTCAGAGGTTATTTCTTCGCGCAGCACGCGGCTATACTCGGTCTCGACCTCTTCGCTCCAATGCTCGCCGATCAGCCCCGCCAGGAAATGATAGAAGCGGTAATGATACTCCGCCACTTCCTGATCCTTCAGTGCGAACGCAAACACGGTTTCCGATCCGAGCGAAATCTGCGTCGACGCCGACGTTCGCCCCTCGGGCGGCTTTTCGATGGACACCAATTCGCCGGCAGTGGATCGATTGCGCGCTTGTCCGTCGGCACGTTCGAGGTAGGGAACCAGCAGGATGGAGATTTTCGGAAGCGCGGCCGCGATGGCCGGCGGCAGCGCGGCGACAGGCTCTTCGAGGTACTCCTTCAGGTCTTCTTCGGACAAGGGTACCGACGCGCAGAAATATGAAAACGTATTGCTGAGAGGAATCATGTCCCCGCGGAACCGTTCCGCAAATTGGCGGACGCTCAGCTTGGAGAGATCAATTTGAGCCGGCATGTAGAAGCTATTTCATTCTAACGCTGATCAGGCGACCCGCCCGTCTAAGGTCCCGGATCTCTGTTCTTATTAGATCCCGAGGTTCAGGTACTGTTTCGCGTTGGCGTAACAGATGTTGCTGATCATCGTACCGACCAGTTCGTCGCTATCGGGAAGCTCGCCATTCTCGATGTCGGTTCCGATCAGGTTGCATAGCACACGCCGGAAATATTCATGCCGCGGATAGGACATGAAAGATCGCGAATCGGTGAGCATGCCGACGAAACGCGAGAGCAGCCCGACGTTTGACAGCGCGTTGATCTGCCACTGCATGGCTTCCTTCTGGTCCAGGTACCACCAGCCGCTGCCGAACTGCATCTTGCCCGCGATCTTCCCGTCCTGGAAGTTGCCGAGCATGGTGGCGACGGCGTAATTGTCGGCGGGGTTCAAATTGTAGACGATGGTTTTGGGCAGCGCGTTTTCCTGATCGAGCTTATCGAGATACGCGCCCAGCGCGCCGATCTGGTTCCAGTCGCCAATGGAATCGAATCCACTGTCGGGGCCAATCTCTGCCAGCGCGCGTGTGCTCGCCGCGCGGTAGGCTCCAAGGTGTAGCTGCTTGGTCCAGCGTTTCTCGGCGTCCATGTGCCCGAACAGCAGCATCAGGAACGACGCGAATTGATCGTGTTCCTCGGGCGTCGCGGCTTGACCCTTGCGGGCGCGATCGAAAACAACCGAAGCAGTCGCCGCGGAACCAAAGTTCGAGTAGCAATGATTCAAACCATGGTCGGAGAGCCGTGCGCCCATGGAATGGAAATAATCGTGGCGCTGGCGCAACGCGTCGGTGAACGACTGGAAACCGTCGATGTCGATGTTGCTCGCGACCGCGAGCCGGTCTACCCAGGTGTTGAACATTTCCGGCTGGTGAACGGTCAGCGCTTTATCCGGACGATACGCGGGCAGGACGCGCGTGACCAGTCCCGAGGCGGCGATGGCCTGATGACAGGCGAGGTCGTCGGCGGGATCGTCGGTAGTGCACAGCACTTCAACCTTGAACTTCCCGAGGATGCCCTGGGTGGTGAGCGAAGCGTCGGCGAGCGCGGCATTCGCGCGTTCCCAAATACTTTTCGCGTTGGATTCGTCGAGCAGATCGTCGATTCCGAAATAGCGCTTGAGTTCCAGATGGGTCCAGTGATACAGCGGATTGCGCAGCGTGTTCGGAACCGTGCGCGCCCAGGCCAGGAACTTTTGGTACGGCGGCGCGTCGCCGGTGCAGAAACGCTCGTCGAGACCGTTGGCACGCATGGCGCGCCACTTATAATGATCGCCCTCCAGCCAGATTTCGGATAGATCGTTGAAGCGGCGATTGGATGCGATGTCCTGCGGCGGCAGGTGGCAATGATAATCCAGAATCGGCTGGTCGGCGGCGAAGTTTTGATACAGACGGCGCGCAGTTTTGGTGTGCAGTAGAAAATCTTCGGTGATGAAAGACACGAATCGGCTCCTGTTTCAGTTTGCCAGATTAGATCAGTTTGAGAGAAAAAGCGGCTTGATGTGGCGCTCGAAAAGATTGTTCGTGACGTTGCGCGCGATGGGCTCCTCGCACTCTTTAAGCATCGCCAGGTAGCGATCGCCCAGCTTGGCAGCAACCTTGAATCCGACGTGCAGGAGCTGGCGCACATGCGGATTGAAATTCGGGCAGGTGGGTTCGTGGCGCAAAGCGCTCATGTATCGCTCGGAGGTCCAGCGTTGAACCTCGGAGGGTGCAGGCAGTCGTGCGGGATCGATATCGATCACTGCGGCGTAGGGCGCGCACAACGCGTCGCGATCGGCATAGGCTTTCTCGTAAACCTGCTTAGCGAGCGCGAGACCGTCGCCACCGGCTTCCGCGAGTCCGATCAGTTCTTCGAGCCAGGTTGTTCCAGCCGTTTTGACATGCACGCCCGCGCCGAATTTCGCGAGCGCGTTGTGAATCGCAGCGTAGATCGAAAACTTGTCGCTGCCGGAATGGACGCTCAACTTGAGGGTCGGCGGCAGTCCGTACCGCGCGACGGCGTGCGCGATCACCGCCAGGTCGTTTTCGAATTCGCAGGTGAACTGGTTTACGTCGCCGACGTAATCCACTCCCTTGTTAAATCGTCCTGTAAATTTGGGGGCGATCGTCTGAATAGGAATTTTCTCGGCGGCGATCGCGGCGAGAATCACCAGCAGTTCAGGGGGCGTCTGAGGAAGGTCGGTTTCATCCATCGATACTTCGGTGATGAACGTATCCGGGCCTTTCTGCGATTCGATATGACGATAGATACGGCCAGCTTCGGAAACGGCGGCAAGATATTTGGATGCGATGGCCGCGACCGATTCGCGAGTGGTGCTGAAAGGCTGTGTGACACCGGGGATGCGAATGGTGCCGATCAGTTCGGGATGCGCGTCGACAAAATCGTTGACTGCGGCGGAATCGGCGGGCTGGCCGATAAAATGGGCGACGTCGATGGTGAAAAAATCGCTGGGGGCGAGAAAACGACCGACCGTATCGAAGTTAATATGATCGGCGTCGACGTGATAGGGATGGGTCCAATTGAGGTTGCGGACGGCGGCGTCGGCTGCGGTGCGCACACTGACGGGTTCGGAACCGATGATGTTGTGTTCGCGATTCGATTTGTTCCAGACCGGAATAATTTTCACGCCGCGTTCGGCCGCGAGCATGCAGGCACGCAGTTGCGCTCTCGCCTGATGCGCGAAACGATCGCCCACGCCGATGCTGAACTTTTCGATTCGGAGCATGTGCTGCCTTGGGTATTATAGTGGGCAACCCCCGTATGAAATCGCTTGCCGTGTTTCTCGCCTGCATTCTTGGCGTTCCGCTGGCGGCTGACGAGGGCGTGTGGCCCTTCAACCAGTTTCCCAAAGAAGCGATCAATCAGAAGCACAAGTTCGACGCCAGTATTGAGTTCCTGGATCGGCTGAGGCTAGCCTCGGTGCGGATCGCGGGCGGCTCGGGCGCGTTTGTCTCGGCGAGCGGGTTGATCGTGACCAATCAGCATTTGATCGAACGATGTATTCCCGATGTGAAGATCGGTTTCTATGCTGGATCGGCGGCCGAGGAGCGGGTCTGTCCGGGGCTCGACGCGAGCGTATTGCTCGGGATCGAGGACGTCACGACCAAGGTCAAGGGCACGGGCAAAGATACCGTTTCCGGAGCAGCGCTGCAGCAGCGGAACTCGGCCATCGCACGGCTGGAAAAGGAGTGCGCGGAAAACTCGGGCAACGTTTGTTCCGTGGTGCGATTGTTCTCGGGCGGGCGCTACGACCTGTATCAATACAAGAAGTACGGGGAAGTGCGGCTGGTATTCGCGCCGGAAAAGGAGCTGGCGTTCTTCGGTCGCGAGCGGGACAGCATCACTTATCTGCGTTACGGACTGGACGTCGCGTTCGTGCGCGCGTATGAAAACGGCAAGCCGGTGGCGACGGCGAATTTCCTGAAGTGGAGCGGCGAGGGCGTCAAGGAAGGCGACCTGGTGTTCGCGACAGGGAATCCGGCGGCGACGAATCGCGTGGCGACGGCAGCGCAGCTTACGTTCTATCGCGACACCTCGCTGCCGCTGACAGTCGCGCGGTTGCAGACGCGGATCCAATTATTGAGTACTTTCGCAGGGCAGAGCGAGGCGAATCTGCGCGCAGCGGAGCCGCTGTTGAACGAGTTTTTAACGGAGTACAAACTTGCCGCAGGCAAGTTGATCGGACTACGAGACGACCGGCTGGTGGCTCGCAAGACGGCGTTCGAAGCGAAGGTTCGCAACGCGGTGCAGCGCGATCCAAAGCTCGGAACGGATGCGGGCAAGGTGTGGGATGAGATCGCGAAGGCACACAAGGAATGGACGCCTTACGAGAAGTCGTATCAGGTACTGGAGTCGAACGCCGCGCCCGGGTCGAAACTATTTCGGATCGCGAGGCAGACGGTGCGCGGCGAGAAGGTCGATGCGGCGGATGGAATTAACGACGCGATCGAAACGCTGCTGCTGACGCAATATCTGGAAGAACTGAAGCTGCTGGGTGACAAGGAAGCGCCGGTGAAAGCAATTCTTGCTGGAAAGTCGCCCGCGCAGGCGGCGGAGGCACTGGTGAAGCAGCGTCGAAGTGGGGACGATTCGATGCTCAGGTTCGCGCAGACGATCGAGGAGCCGGCGAAGAAGCTGCGCAAGCGTCACGATGACTTGATTCAATCGCTCGACACGTCGGCGCTCGAGAAGATCGCGCAGTATCGCTTCAAATTGTTCGGCGCAGCGGATTATCCGGACGCGACGGGAACGCCGCGCGTCGAATTCGGGATCGTAAAGGGCTACACGGATCGCGCTGGAATCGCTACGCCGTACGCGTCGACGTTTAGCGGCCTGTACTATCGCAAGAACAACCAGGGTCCGTACCAGGTGCCGCAGCGCTGGGTGGATTTGAAGGATGCGTTGAACCAGGTTGTGGCGCTCGATTTCGTGAGCACGTGCGATATCGGCGGCGGCGATTACGGCGGCCCCGTCGTGAATCGTGCGGGCGAGTTGGTGGGGGTGACGTTCGACGGGAATCTGGAGAGTCTGCCCGACAATTTCCTATATACGGACGAGCAGGCACGCGCGGTCCACGTCGCGACGCAGGGGATCGCCGAGGCGCTGGAGAAGATCTACAAGGCGTCGCGGCTGCTGCAGGAGTTGGGCGTCGGGCCGAAGGGGTGACGAGCCAAAGAGGCAGGTGACCCCGCTTGCGGGTTAAGAAAAAGATCACCTGCCGTACAAGCTAAAAGACAGGTGACAAGATCACTTGCGCTACAAGACAGGCGACGAGATCGCCTGCGTTACTTCTCGGTCCCTAGCACCTTGTTCAACTCCGCGATGTACGCATCGAGCTGCTTGCGCAGCGCCTCATAGCGTTCGATCGCGTCGCGACCCACCTGCTGATCGGCAGCGGTGGTCAGCGTGTAGAGATAAGTGATGTGCGTGACTAGTTCGGGCTTGCTGTAGCGGATCGGCGGCGTGATGAGATGCGCGGCGATTTCATTCACTTTCGCGAGCTTGTCACCCGCCCCGCCGGCTGGATCCTTGAGTGCGTTCTGCGCGGCGCGCACACGTGCGACGGTTCGGTTCGCGTCGCTTACAAGCTCGCGTACGCGCATGTTGTGATCGAACTGTTCGCGCAGTTGCGACGTGGTGACGCCGGCCTTGGTGACGCGTGGATCCTCGATCACCGTGAGGGATTGCGTCAGCGTGGTCGAGCCGTTGGTGAGTCGCAGTGTGTATTTCGTCGGCACGCCCATCGGCCCGTTGGGACCTTCCGGACGCTGGGCGCTCATCCACGGGCCGGGATAGCGCAGATCCCAAGTGAAGCGATGCAGGCCCGCGGATTTCTCTAACCGCGTGGGTCCGCCGCGTCCACGGAATCCGCCACCTCCACCTTCTTCGTCATCGCCACCACCGCCCGCGTCGAATGCAGTGTCGGCAGCCGGCGCGCCCGTTCCGGCGCTGGTGAATTTACGGACCAGCTTGCCCGATTCATCCAGCACTTCGAGCGTGATGTCGCTGGAAGGCGCCGCCGCGAGATAGTAATCGATCTGCGCGCCAGGAATCGGATATTGCACGCCGGATCGTCCGCCTCCAATGCTTCCGCCGGTGCGGCCGGAATTGCGAATCGCTTCGCGGGGCGCAAACAGGTAAGTCTGGCTGGACGTGATGCGATCGCTGAGCTGATGCAGCGGCGTGAGGTTGTCGAGAATCCAGAACGAGCGCCCCTGCGTCGCGACCACCATGTCTTTGGGCGATCCAGCGCCGGTCGTGAGTTTGATATCGGTGATAGGCGTGGCCGGCAGATTCATGCGGAAGGATTGCCAGCGTGCGCCGTTGTCGAAAGAGACGTACATCCCAAATTCGGTGCCGGCGTAGAGCAGACCAGCGCGATTCGGATCTTCGCGGATCACGCGAGTGGGCTCATCTGACGCGA
The DNA here is from genome assembly GCA_036006545.1 of Bryobacteraceae bacterium. Taxonomy (GTDB): domain Bacteria; phylum Acidobacteriota; class Terriglobia; order Bryobacterales; family Bryobacteraceae; genus Palsa-187. The sequence goes on along the minus strand of DASYPO010000250.1, from coordinate 965 downwards.
TGCCGTTCTTCCCGTCGGTGAGTCGAGTCCAGGTCTTGCCGAAGTCGTCGGTGCGATAAATGTACGGGGCGAAATCGCCGAGCAAGTATCGATACGCGGCGAAATACGCCGTGCCGGCGCGATGCGGGCTCGGCTCGATGTTCTGGATGCGACCGCCCGGTGGCAGGTCGCGCGGCGTGACGTTGGTCCATGATTTTCCGTCGTCGCGCGTGACGTGCACCGGGCCGTCGTTCGAGCCCGCCCAGATGACGCCTTTCTGAACGGGCGATTCGCGAATCGAATAGAGAGTGCTGTAAACTTCTTCTCCGGTGGCGTCGCGCGTGATGGGTTCGCCGCTTGCGCCCTGTGTGCCTGGCGGGCGTGCCGTCATATCGGGACTGATCACCTGCCAGGTGACGCCGCCATCGCGCGTGCGATGCACGAATTGCGATCCGTAGTAGACCACTTTTGGATCGTGCGGCGACACTTCCATCGGAGAGACGCGCTGGAATCGATAGGTCAGCCCTTCGCCGCCGTGACCGTAGAGCGATTCGGCGCCGATCCAGTAGCGCTCTTCGTTGGTGGTCGAAAGACGCAGGCGGCTGAACTGACCCTTGCAGCTTCCGTACACCCGATCGGGATCCTCGGGGCTGGGAATCAGCGGACCGGTTTCGCAGCCGGGGCCCGTTCGAAAATCCTGACCATTGCCGAGCGGCAAGCTGGGCACGATTACGGTCGTGTTGTCCTGCTGCGCGCCGTAGATGCGATAGGGATACTGATTGTCGAGCGCGATCTGATAAATCTCCGCGGTGGGCTGGTTGTACTGCGTGCTCCAGGTGCGACCGCCGTCGAGCGAGGCATTTGCGCCGCCGTCGTTAGCCTGGATCATGTACTGCGAGTTCTTCGGATTGATCCACACGTCGTGATGATCGCCATGCGGGGCCTGCGCGCGGCGAACGGTCTTGCCGCCGTCGGTGCTCTTGAAC
>DASYPO010000249.1:0-10496 GCA_036006545.1 Bryobacteraceae bacterium | reverse complement strand
CCAGACGAGCAAACCAAGACTGCTGGACAATCCGTTACCGTGCGCGCCCAGGTCGCGGCGGCCCCGGTGTGGTCGGGCAGCGGTTACCTGCTGCCGCTGCGGGAAAGCAGCGTGCCCGGCACCGTGGTGCGCGCCTCGCTCGAACAGCTTCAAGAACTCGAAACCGGCGATTGGGTGCAAATCCGAGGCTCCTTGAATGGCAAAGTGCTGTCGGCGGAATCCTTCCGAAAATTGACCCACGAGGCGCCTCCTTCTCCGGTGTCGATTGCGCTCTCTGAGCTCTCCTGGCTCAACGGCGGACAGTGGCTCCGCGCACACGGCAACGTAACTGCGATTTCCGAGCGCGCCGAAGGTCGAACGATTGAGATCGCCGATCACGACTCTACTGCCGCGGTGTTTCTGCCACAACTTTCCGGTGGCACTCCGCCTCCGCCGGTAGCGGTCCGGTTGGGAGATCGGGTGGTGGTCACGGGCGTGGCCGACGGAGCCTCGTCGGGCGGCGTAGTGCGGCTGCTGATTCGCTCCGCTGAGGATCTCGAAATTGTGGAAACCGGCTCTCGCCTCCCGACTATGCTCCTGGTGAGCGCACTCGCGGCCATCGCGCTGCTGTTGGTGGTGTGGTGGGCGCGCGAGCGGCGGATGGGCGAACAGCGCCAGTCGTTACGCGCGTTCCACGCGCTCAGCGAGGAAATCATCGCAGCATCCTCGCCGGTGGAGATTGCCGAAAAGCTGGTGAGCGTGCTCCCCGCTATTACACAGGCCACTAGTGTTCGGTTGTATTTGTTTAATCAACGCACGAAATCGCTCGAGCGCGTGCCGACCATGGCAGAGCCCGAACCCATGGCGGTTCCGATCGACGCCGCAGCCGAAGGGTTGGCGGGCGGCGCGATTGTGTGTCTGCGCAATCGAACTCTTCTCAATATTCCCGAAGCGCGGCGCAGTCCGTTTCTGCAGGCGGGCGAGACCACGCGTCTGCCACGCTCGGCAATGTTCGTCCCGCTGTTCACGCAGAACGATGTATTGGGCGTGCTTGAGGTCGCAAACGCGCGGCGGCCCGGATACTTTACGCAGGAAGAACAAGCCGCGGCGCAGCACCTGGCCAATCAGGTTGCGGCTTCGCTGAAGCTACAGGAACAGCAGAACATGCGCGAGCAGATCTTTCGCAGCGAAAAACTTGCCGCCACCGGACAGCTCATTTCGGGAGTCGCTAGTGAGCTGCAAGCACCGCTGCACAATATCCTGCAACTGGCGGCTTCGCTCGCCGCGTACCAGGGGCGGCCCGCTCCGGAGCGTGAACTGCGCGAGCTGTCCGGCGAATCGCAGCGCGCCGCGGAGATTGTCGCGCGCCTGGTGTCCTTTGCCCGGCCGGAGGACGGCGAGGCGCGGCCCGTCGATCTGAACGCGACCCTCGCCGGACTGATGCTGTTTCGCGAGCCGGAATGGAAGACGCTGGAGCTGCGCGTGCAGAATCGGCTGGCGCATGAGAACGCATTGGTGCTCGGCGCCCAAGGCCAGATCGAACAGGTGTTCCTGAACCTGCTGGTCCACGCCGAACAATGCGCCGCGGAGACGCCGCTGAAGAGCATGAGCGTTGCCAGTACGCGCATCGCGCAACGCGCCATTGTCGAAATTTCCTACGCTTCGGGTCCCGAGGAAGAAACCGACGAGCTGCCCATCGAAAACAATGCGCTCGGCTTGGCCGTATGCCAGGGAATCCTGCGCAGTCATGGCGGTGAGTTGCGGTATCTCGCCACCGGCGGCGTCGCGCGTTTCGAAGTCGAACTGCCGTTGGTTCGCGAGGAGGCAGCCGCTGCATCGAAGAACGGCACCGAATCGCGCGGCCGTGCCATGACCGTCCTGCTGGTGGATTCCGATACCGGCGGACAGCGACGCTTGATGGGGATGCTCGGAACGCGCGGGCATCGCGTGGTGCCGGTGAGTCCTGAAGAGGCCGGCGATCTGGCGCAGCGCCTGCGTTTCGACGCGATCTTCTGGGCGATGCGTCCCGGCGGTCCCCGCTGGAGCGAGATGCTGGATCGGATACGTGTGCTCACGCCGGGGTTCGTGCTGATCGCCGAAGCATACGAAGCCGGTCTCGCGCTCTCGATCGAAGAGAGCGGCGGTTTCCTGCTGGGTCGTCCCATTGCGGACACGGAGCTGGATCGCGTGCTGCGCGAAATCGAATCGCGTCTGCCATCGGCGGTGGGCGCGAACCCCGCCCGCATGTAACGCAGGTGATCTCGTCACCTGTCGGTTGTGGGGCAGGCGATCTTGTCGCCTGCCGTTTTGTTCTGCGCGGCCTGCTAGCCTGTTTCATTGAAACTTCTCGTGAAACTAAGCGTCGTATTGTCGCTATTGACGGGTTGCCGACCGAAGCCCGAACCCGTGCCGGACCGACCCGGAACTTCACTCCCGCTCGCGTATCCAGTCTTGATGCTCACGCACAAGCGGATCCAGGTGGTCGACGATGAAGAGCGTCTGACCAAGACGACCGAGGCAAGCGGACCCAACTACCTCGAGGCGCAGATCGTTGACTCCGCGGGTGTGCTGTACACCGTACCGAAGGTCACTCCGTTCGGCAAAAAGTCCTGGATTCTCGATATGGGCACCACCATCTATCGCGTCCACTTGACCATGAAGAAGTTGCGGCAGACCGATCTGGCGAAAGTGAAACAGCTCGTGCTCGACGTCGTGCGCGAGCCGAATAGCACCTGGAGCCTGCCGGTCGCGACCCGGATCGTTCAAGGCAGCGCGACACTCGCCGATCTGATCGAAGCCTGCCGGACCAATTGGCAGTGGCGCGATTAATCGCGCGGGAGCCCGTACATGGGGGGCGGTCCCCCTGGGCCGCGGCCGACCTCCTGGTCGGCCTGTTTTCCGGTAGCCGGACCTGGGGTCCGGCGCGGACGATGGCGTCCGCCCCCCAACGCCCTGCACTCACTTAGCCTGCGCCGCGATCTCCCAGAATCGCCAGTCGGACTTATAGTCGCGTGTCAGTTTCAATTTCGCGAGATCCGCCCGCACCATCGACACATTGATGCGGTTCTCCTTCAGAATCGCGTCGTGAAACTGCTTGTTGGTCATCTTCCCCGAGTCGACCAGCTCCTTGTGCAGCGCGTAAAACTGCAGCGCGCCCAGCATATAAGCGCACTGATAGATCGGTTCATACGATCCATCGAACGACCGGCGCACTTCCGCAGCCGCATTGGCGCGCTCAAACCCGACGCGCTCCACCAGAAAATCGATACATTGCTGCGGCGTCATCTGGCCCAAGTGGAAGCTCAGCGAAAAAATAATTCGGGCGCAGCGGTGCATTCGCCAGAACAGCATCCCGATTCGATCCTCGGGGCCGCGCGGAAAGCCCATGTCCCACAGCAGCATCTCCCAATAAAATGCGTTGCCTTCGCTCCAGAACGGCGTGCTGAACAGGCTGCGATAGTTTCGATAGCGCGCTGACATGAAGCCTTGCAGGTGATGCCCGGGAATCAATTCGTGAAACACGGTGGCGCGCGAAAAGTGAATATTATTGCCGCGCATGCTCATGAGTTTCTGTTCATGCGTCATGCCGTCGGTGGGAAACGAAACCAGGATCAGGTCGCCACCCAGGAAGAACGGACTGGTGAGCTGCCGCTCGGGTGAGAGCATTTCCTCCCACCAGTCTTCCTCAGCCAGTGGCGGAATCGTCACCAGGTCGTGCTTCTTCATGTACTCGATGGCTTCGATCGCCAAGCCGCGCACCATCTCCGGCTGCTTCCCGGGTTCGACGTACTTGTTCTTCACGACCTCCAGCGCCTGGTGCCAGTTGTCGCCGAGCTTCATTTCCCGCGACGCGCGAATCATCTCCTGCTCGCACCACGCCAATTCTTTCCGCGCCAGCGCAATCAGTTCCTCCGGCGTGTACGGAATCATGTTGTAGTCGAGATCATGCAGCAGCGCTTCGCGTCCTGCGGGATCGCCGACGATATCGTCGGTACTGTCCGAGGGCGGCGTGTTAGTCGTCGGTGCCGGTGGTGGTGTCGCAGCAGGTCCGGTTCCACCACCGCCTCCGCCGCGCCCGCCGCGTCCACCTCCACCACCGCCAGTTGGGATCGCTCCCGACGTGCGAATCCCCGCCAGCCGCTCGCGCACGAATCTCGCGTAGTTATCGATCGCCTGGTCGGCTTCGCGATAAGGCTGGCTCACCCACCACGTGAAAACTGGATCGTAGCCGCTGTAGAAGTTGTACCAATCGCGCAGCGTGTTTCGAAGGCCCGCCAAACCGATGGCCGCCCGATTCGCGACCGCGCTCTTGACCTTCACGTCCGCTCCGCTGTTTGAGCGGCGCGCTACTTCAATCGCCTTCACGACGCTCGTCAAAGTCGCCGCGGTTTTCTGGGGGTCGATCGGAAGCATTCGCCGGCGATTTTCTTCCAGAGCGATTAGCGCATTCGCGAACGGAATCAGCGGCGCCATCTCGGTCATTTGCTGCGTCTCGTGCGCCAACTGATCGCGCTCGCGCTGCAAGTAATTGCGAAACAGGATGTAATCCACTTGCCCGTCGCGACTGAGCGTGTCGAACGCGAGCCGGCCCAGCGCCGCCTGCTGATCCTTCAGAAACGAATCGAAACGCGAGCGTCGGTTTGAGCTCAGCCGAATCGGATAGGTGCGCGTCAAACTGTGCTGATCGGCAGTGAAGCGCTCGATCATCGGCTTGAGCTCGCTCGACGACGAATCGAGCTCCTCCGCCGCGAACATCGCCCCACACACGCCCGCGCAAAGCGCCAGCGCCACGAATCTGGTTGGTCTGATCACTCGTTCCCTCCGCCGATCGCTAATTCTGAACCCGCACCGCCGGTGGAATCCACTTGCCGCTAAGAATTTCTTCCTTGGGCCAATACAGACGCAAGCTGAGATTGAACGCGCCCGCTGGCACGGGCAGCCAATTCGATTCTCGAGCCGCACCCGGAGACGCATTCTGCAAGTACAGATCGAGTGAGCCATTCGAGTTGTACTTCAGCGCGTCACGATCGCCGATCGCGTAGCGGTTGAGCGGATTCTCAGTGAAATATCCATCGTCGCTGTACACCGTGAACGACCAGAACGCGCGCACCGGCGGCAGCTCGGCCTTGTCGAAGTGAATCACGTAGCGTTTCGATCCGCTCAGGTGCTGACCGGACGCGTCCAGATCGCAATGCAAATACGTTGCGTCCTCAGGCGGATTCGCGCCGAGCCCGATCTTGGCGACCGCCGCGCGAATCGCATAATCATTCCCGTAACGCCCCACCTTTCCCTTTCCTCCGGTCCACCCAGTCGGGCCGGGCTGGCCGAGCGAGCCGTTCAATTTCGATAGCCGGACCTTCGCATTGACGGCGCCCTGTTCCAGCGCCGCAAGGTTCTCGGTCGACAAGCTTTCCGGACGAAACGCCTGGCCCGGCAGAATGCCGATGCGCGCAAGGTCGCGCAGCATTTCTTCGTCGCCCGCGTGCGGCGGATTGGACTTCAGCAGGTCGGCGAAGATGCGGAAGAATTCGGCGGCCTCCAGCATCGCGACTTGCTGGGGCGGCGGAACGATCGCCACGGCTGCGGGCCGCGACACGGATCTAGCAGAAGCACGCGGACCATCCGGATAAAGACTTAGCGGCATCAACTGATAGCCGCGCTGGATCCCGTGGACGAATTCGTAATCCGCGGCGCTATTGGTCTGCGTGCGTCCCAGCAGCCACAGCATGTTCGTCGTCGCGTTGATGACGTGATCGCGCGCGACGCTCGCTGGCAGCGTACCCTTCCAACCCGGCCCGACGATCGCAAACCAGCCTTCGCCGGTTCCCGTGGTGCGCTTGCCCGGAACCGCGATCGTTTCGGTCCACGCATCCATGAGCTGCATCAGGTAGTAGCGATCCTTGGTATCGGGAACGCGCAGCAGAATTGGCTCTTTCGATACATCCAGCCACGCGGACGAGTACAACGTGTCGGCGTTGGGCCGAATCACAGCGCGGAATTTCGCGTTGGGAAATTCAGGATTGTGCGTGAACGTGTTGGGCGCCCGAGCCCCGGCACGTTGCTCGGCGACGCGGCGCGTGAACTCCATCAGCACCAGCGGATACGCATAGATGTAGGCTCTATCGGCCAGCAGACGCAGCTCTGCGGGAGACGGCGCCGATGGCTGCGATTGCGCAAGTACGCAGGCCAGCAAGAGCAGGATTACTTCTGGAACTCCGGTCCGGAGGATGTGTGGAACTTTGGATCGGTGCATGTTTCGTTCACCGTCAATTGAAACACGTCCGGGCGCGCGTAGTGACCGGCTACGTCCAAATCGAATTTGCCCTCGGCGATTTCGCCCAGATTGATCTCCGCTGTCAGCACTTCCTCACGATCGTAAACCGGCGCGACAATCTCGCGGCCCAGTGGCGAAACAATACTGCTGCCGCCGCGAATCAGAACGTCGCCCGTGTGCGCCAGATTGGCAGCATGATCAGCAGGGTAATCGTCGGGATAATCCGAGCGTTGCGCAAATTGACACGCCGAGAGTACGAAACAGCGGCCTTCGCAGGCGATGTGGCGCATTGAGACGGCCCACGTTTCGCGATCGTCGACTGTAGGCGCGCAGTAGATCTGGATGCCCTTCGTATACATCGCCATGCGCAGCAGCGGCATGTAATTTTCCCAGCAGATCACGGCGCCGATTTTTCCTAGGGGCGTGTCGAGCACCGGCATCGTCGATCCGTCGCCGAAACCCCAGATGATCCGCTCCATTGCAGTCGGCATGAGCTTGCGATGCTTCGAGACCAGCGACCCGTCGGGCGAAAAGAATAGCGCGGTGCAGTATAACGTGCCGCGGTCGCGTTCGATTACGCCGATCACCAGCCACGCTCGATGGTGGCTTGCGATTTCGCCCAGTCGTTCGGTGGCTGGACCCGGCACGTCGATCCCGCCTTCAAAATAGCGGCGAAACCATGTGCGGCCTTCCGGAGTGCGCCCGCCGACACGCGTCCCGAAGTCGATCCCCTTGGGATATCCGCCAACGAATGCTTCGGGGAACAGGATTAGCTGCGCGCCGGAATCGCCTGCGCGCGCAGCCAGCGTCGCGACACGATCCAAAGTTCGCGCTGTGTCGAACGCGAGCGATCCGGATTGTACGACGGCGACTTTCGAAGCCGTCACTTCGCTTTCAGCGTATAGCCGGCCGGAATAGCGAACACGGAATCGGGAATACTAGCGGTCGAAAACGCGGAAGATTCGGTGGTGATTTCCATCCCGCCGCCACCGCCACCCATCGCGTTCATGCGCTCCAACTGCTGCTTGGCCATGGCCGCGCCCGGTCCGCCGTCCTTGACCATCTTTTCCATCTGGGCGCGAGCTTGCTCCATGCCTTTTTGTGCTTGCGCCATCTGTGCTTCCATCCCGGGAGCTTTCATCTTCATGATCTGGAGCACCGGTACGCCGTCCATGCTGCTCATCTTCTTTTGCAGGTCGGCCATGGCCTTGGCCATGCCCTGGTTGCCGCCACCACCCGCCATAGCTGCGTAAGGGTATCTGGCTGCATTGCGTAGATTGAAAGCCCGCAGCTCGCCCGCACCCGGAACTGCGGAGGAGATCCACATATCCATTTCCACCGTCATCTTCTGGGACCCTCGCCCGGGCGCGTCCATGGTGGTCTCCATGGTCATGATGACCTCCCGCGACGCGAACCCGTTAATGTCTTTTTTCTGGCCCGTCTCGCGGACGTCGACCTTGATATCGGTATTGGTATCTTTGATGGCTTGGCCTAGCTCACTAAACTTGGTGACCGTGTAGGTCTTGGCGCTGTTATTGATGGCCGTCATGGTTTGCGCGTCAAAATCCATGATGATGGCGGTATCCCCGAGGTCAGTCTTCATTTTCTGACCCTTGAGGTAGTGCTTCGTACTCCGATTAGCGGCAGCCATCATGCCGGTGCCTTTGGTGGTGGTCGTGTAACTGAAATCGGCCAGCGCGGTCAGGCTGGTGGCCACGGCCAGTGTCAATACGATTGCAGCTTTCATACTTTGAAAGAAATCCCCCTTCGGCCTAGTTTACAAGGTGGCGCCGGGGGTTGGCCAACCCGGGGGACCTGCTAATTTCTTAATTTTTCTCCGAACGGTAAAGGCAGATCCATCGTCATATTAGAAACGCTATGGCGAACCTACGTGTGATCCTGCGCGGCCTAAGCCGCAACCCCGTTTTCACCCTGATCGCGATCCTTTCGCTCGCGCTCGGCATTGGCGCCAACACCGCCATCTTCTCCATGCTCGACCAGGTCCTGCTGCGTACCCTGCCGGTAAAGAATCCACAAGAACTGGTCTTCCTGTATCATCCGGGGCCGGTCCAAGGAAGTTACTCAAGCGATGAGAATGGGTCGCCATCGTTTAGCTATCCACAGTTCAAAGAAATGCAGAAGGAGCAGACACCCTTCACCGCGCTGGCCGGGGCGCGCGGAACCGGCGTTAGCTTGTCTTACAAGAACGCCGCCTCGTCCGGATCGGCGCACCAGGTATCCGGCAATTATTTCGACGTGCTAGGCGTACGGCCAGCGATGGGACGGCTGCTGACCGAAGACGACGATCGCACCCCCGGGGGCAGCCCGGTCGTAGTCCTGGGCTACTCGTATTGGACATCCAAGTTCAACAACGATCCCTCGGTGCTCAATCAGCAACTGATCGTGAACGGATTCCCGATGACCATCGTCGGCGTCGCACAAAAGGGATTCCTCAGCGAAAAGCTCGGCGCCACGCCCGACATCTTCGTCCCGCTGACCATGCGCAAGGAAATGGATCCCGGCTGGAACGCATTCACCAATCGCCAAAACTATTGGCTGCCGGTATTCGGCCGGATGAAACCGGGCATGACGCTGAAGCGCGCAGAGACTGAGATCAATGTCACCTATGCAGGGCAGCTCCAGCAGGACATCGCGCTCCTGAAGAATACCAAGGCGGATGTTCTCGCGAAATACAAAGCCAAGCGGGTGATCTTAAAGGAGGGCCAGTACGGACGCGGCGGACTCCGCGATGAAGCGCAGTCGCCCATCTATATCCTGATGGGGATCACTGTGCTGGTGCTGTTGATCGCCTGCGCCAACGTCGCGAACCTGCAACTCGCGCGCGCGGCCGCCCGGACGCGAGAAATAGCGGTGCGCCTGGCGATGGGTGCGTCGCGCCGGCGACTGATCGGACAGCTCTTGCTCGAATCCTGCATCGTGGCGATTGCGGGAGGGTTGCTGGGACTGATCACCGCCTATTGGACGCTGCGTTTCATCACCACGGCATTTCCGGATCGGGCCAATATGGGATTCCTGACGGCGACCATCGATCTCCGCGTCCTGTTATTCTGCCTCGTCTGCTCGATCGCAACCGGCCTGCTGTTCGGACTGTATCCGGCGCTGCAGGCCACCAAGCCCGATCTCATTCCGTCGCTCAAAGCGCAATCCGGTCAGACCTCGGCGGGTGGATCGAACTTCTTTCGTAAGGCGCTGGTGACGGCGCAGGTCTCGATTTCGCTACTGCTGTTGGTGGCGGCTGGATTGCTGGGGCGAACGCTGATCAACCTCAATCGAGTAGAACTGGGGATTCGCACGGATCATTTACTGACGTGGCTGCTGATGCCGCGCTTGAATCAGTACAGCGACGAGCGCGCGCGTCAGTTCTTTGAGCAGGTCAGCGAGCGCATCAAGGCGATTCCGGGCGCGACTATGAGCACCGCGAGCGTGGTTCCCGCGATCGCTGGGAGCAATTCCAGCCAGAACATCACGGTGGAAGGCTTTACTTCGCAAACCGATGGCGATGACCAATCGTCGTTCAATCTCGTAGGCCCTGATTATTTCCGTGCCATGGGGACTCCGCTGGTCGCCGGGCGTGAGATTACGGAAGCGGACGGGCCCAACGCTCCCAAAGTGGCGGTCGTCAACGAAGCATTCGTGCGGCACTTTCTGCCAAATCAGAATCCCATCGGGCGGCGGATGGCGCAAGGCGGCGGGAAGGACACCAAGCTTGACATCGAAATCGTCGGGGTGGTGAAGGATACCAAATACGCCAGCCTGAAGGAGCCGCAACGCACGCTGTTCTTCCTGCCGTATCGCCAGAGCAAGCGGCAGAGCGCATTGTACTTCTACGTGCGAACTGCAATCGAGCCTACGCAGGTGATCGCACAAGTGCGGCGCATTGTCGCGGAACTGGATCCGAACTTGCCGATTCGCGATATCAAGACCATGGAGACGCAGATCGAAGAGAATCTATTCGCCGAGCGGCTGCTCTCGCAACTGACCGTGAGTTTCGCGGGACTGGCGACGGTGCTCGCCGCGGTCGGCTTGTACGGAGTACTAGCCTTCAATGTCGCCCGGCGCACGCGGGAGATCGGAATTCGCATGGCGCTCGGCGCGGAGGCGGGACACGTGCGCGGGCTGGTCGGCCGCGAGGTGGCGCTCATGCTGGGAATCGGAACAGCGGTGGGATTGGGCGCGGCTGCCGGGGCGTGCAGGGTGCTGGAACAGCAGAAGATGTTGTTCG
>DASYPO010000248.1:0-7184 GCA_036006545.1 Bryobacteraceae bacterium | reverse complement strand
GATGGCGAAGATCGAGGAGTATCGCCGCAAGGGCGGTAAGGTGCTCGACCTGCGCGGACGTGCGGTCGAGGATGCGGGAGGGGAGCTGGCGAAACTGCATCCGCCGGATTTTGCGACAGGGAACCCAGCGATTGGGTTCGTTCATCGGAAATTTGATTTCGGGGATGTGTATTTCGTCGCGAACACAAATAATCGGACCGTGAAGCTCACCACCACCAAACGCGGGCTGTGGATCGATCTATTCGACCAAGCACGTTCAAGCCTCAGCCTGACAGAGTTGCGACCGTATGAATCCAGGGTTCTAATTGCGGGCGGAGGGACCGTCCAAGGCTTTGGAGACGAGTCGTATCAAGTTCCGACGATTGAACTTTCGAATTGGAGCTCTCGGTTCGTAGATCTCGGCTTCACTGCCAACATAAATCCGCCGCGTTCATGGACAGACGACGAGCGAACGCTGTTCTACAGCGGGACCACGATTTACGAAACAACCGTTCCAATCACGCGCGACCCCGGAGCTCGTCGCGCATTGTCGTTCGGCGAAGGCACGCCCGTCGAGCCAGAGCGTCGCCCCAACGGCATGCGCGCGCTACTCGAAAGTCCAGTGCGCGAAGCCGCGCAAGTGTATATCAACGGTCAGTTCGCGGGATCGGTGTGGCATCCGCCCTACGAAGTCGACGTATCGAAGTTTCTGCGCGTCGGTGAGAATCAAATACGCATCGTCGTCGCCAACACCGCAATCAACGCCCTAGCGGGCCAATCGCTTCCCGACTACAAGCTTCTCAACCTGCGATACACCGAACGCTTCACGCCGCAGGACATGAAGGACCTCAAACCGCTCCCGTCGGGAATTCTGGGACCGGTTAAGCTCGTCTCGCGCTAAACACTGCTAGAACTGGGGGCCGCCCTGCGACCACGGCGGCACGATGCCATTTACCCGTGCGTAGGCGATGGCTTGACCCAAATGTTCGGCGATATGCGCGTCCAGCATGATCAGCACGCCGCGCCGCGTCGTGACCGTTCCGAAAAACGTCGTATCGCGCGCGAGAACATTCGTCCGCAGCGGTTCGACCGCCTTGCACACCGTTGCGAAACTCTCCGTCAGCAATTCAATGATGTGTTCCTTCGATTCTGTTTTCTTCTCGTCCGCCAACTGCTTCTTCACGCGCGCGATGAACTCTTCTTCCTTCGGCGGTCCGCCGCTCAAATCAAGAAGCAGTTGATTCCCATACGCGATGTGGAGAAACACTTCGCCGAACGATCGAACCCCCGGGCCGGGTCGCCACGAGTATTTTTCCGCCGGCACAGCTTTCGCCAACGCGAGCACTTTCTTCTCGGAATCGGAGAACGACAGCAGCACGTCGGCGGAATCGGTGATAGCGGGCGCGTCGTTGACGGCTAGTAACTCGACGTCGAATATCAGCTCGGCCTTGGGTGGAATCGAACCGCGACCGTTCTCGCCATAGGCAAGCTGGTACGGCACGAACAAGCGTCGCTTGCCGCCGACCTTCATACCCTCGAATCCGACTTCCCATCCCGAGATGAGCGTGCGCCGACCCTGAACGAACTTAAGCGGCTCGCCGCGGTCGAGCGACGAGTCGAATTTCTTGCCGTCACGAAAATAGCCGGTGTAGTGCACGGTGTATTGTTTGCCCGGCGCTGCTAGAGAACCCGATCCGAGGGCGATGTCGATCCAGTGCATGGTCAGATTCTCGACCGGTGTCCCCGAGACCGCGGGTGCGGGCGCGGCAACTTTGGGATCAAAAGTGGATTGCGCGGACGCGAAAGCAGCACCGAATAACAGGACGGCAAGCAGGGCGACAGGCATGCCATATTATACGTTCGGAGTCATTGTTCAGACCAAAAGCATGAAGACCAAACAACTAGGCACAAGCGACCTGCACATCACGCCGCTCGGAATCGGATCCTGGGCCATGGGCGGCGCGGGCTGGGCGTTCGCGTGGGGACCGCAGGACGACAACGAATCCATCGCGGCGATTCGCGCGGCGCTCGACGCTGGGATGAACTGGATCGACACGGCGGCGGTGTACGGCCTCGGTCATTCGGAAGAAGTGGTGGCGCGCGCGCTGGAAGGCGTCTCGCCGCGCCCGTACGTCTTCACCAAGTGCGCGCGCAACTGGGACGAGAAGGGCAACATCGTCAAGCTACTCAAGCGCGATGCGATTCGCCAGGAGTGCGAGGCCAGCCTGCGACGCCTCAAAGTCGATGTGATCGACCTGTATCAAATCCATTGGCCGGAACCTGACGAAGACGTCGAAGAAGGCTGGGAGGAGATGGTGCGTCTGAAGGAAGCGGGCAAGGTGCGCGCGATCGGCGTCTCGAATTTCAGCGTGGTGCACCTGGAGCGGATTCACGCGATGGGCGTGCCGGCGTCGCTCCAGCCTCCATATTCATTGGTCAGTCCGGAGATTGAGCGCGACGCGCTGCCCTATTGCGCGCTGCATAACATCGGCGTGCTGGTATATTCGCCGATGCGCAACGGCCTCTTGAGCGGGTCGATGACCAAGGAACGCGTCGCGGCATTTCCCGAAGACGATTTTCGCAAGCGCTCGCCGCATTTCCAGGAACCGAACCTCAGTCGCAATCTGGCGCTGGCCGAAAAACTGCGCGAGATCGGAAAGCGACACGGCCGCACGACGGGCGAGGTCGCGATCGCGTGGACGTTGCGGCGACCCGAGGTGACAGCAGCCATTGTCGGATTGCGCAGCGCGTCGCAGCTAAAGGGCGTAATCGGCGCGGCGGAGTTTCGATTGAGCGAAGCAGAGCTGCGGGAAATCGCGGATTTCCACTAACGATTATGGCGCCGCGCGAAAAGCGTACAGCGCCTCACGGGTACGGATGAAGACCATTCCGGCGCCCAATGCGGGCGTGGCGAAGACGTCCTCTTTCAGATCAGTCACACCCAAAACTTCCCACTCAGCTCCGGCTTTGAGTACCGACACTTTACCCGTTCCGCTCACGAAAAGCAGGCGATCGCCGGCGGCGACGGGTGACGCCCAGTATTCGTCGATGGCATCCTTGGTGCGGCCGACTTTGTGCGCTTTGGCCGTCGCGAGATCCAGCGCGGCGATAATGCCACCCGACTTGATGATGTACACAATATCCTGGTGGATCAGCGGGCTGGACATGTTCGAATAGTTTTTCGTCTCACGCCACAGATAGCCTTGCTTGGTGAGATCGCCCTTCCCGCCAAGCTTGATCGCGACCATGCCGTAATCGCCCTTGGCGCCGCCCATCAGCTTGGCGAATTCCTCGCGCTCGATAAACCCGTTGTTGTTGTAGTCGAACGCGCCGAACTGATCGTAGTATTCCCCTTCGTCCTTTAGCTCCTCGCGCGAAAGCTTCCCGTCGTGATTTGTGTCGCGCTTCTTAAGCATGTCGTCGAAGCTGGGTCCGCTGGGGCCATCCATGCCGAAGCTGGTCGCGATCAGGACGTCATTTCCGCCGGCTTTCACGATCACCGGCGAAGCAATCGGAAAGTACGCGATGCCTTTGAACCACCACACCATTTCTCCGGTCTTCAGATCGTAAGCATCGATGCGGTGCGCACCCAACACGACCACTTGCGCGGGCTGGCCCTTGGGTTCATAGACCACCGGGGTGCTGTAGCCTTCATAATCCGTATCCTTGCGATCGATCCGCCAGCGAACCTTTCCATTGGTCGTGTCGACCGCGATGATGAACGGCTTGGAGCGATCGTCGCACACCATTACCATCGTCTCGTTCGCCACCAGCGGCGAAGCCCCCAGGCCGTAGAAGGTATCGAAAGGACCCAGCGGAACGCGCCAGCGTTCGTTGCCGTCGGGTCCATAGGACACCAGCCCCAGGTCGGCGAAAAATGCGTAGACATTCTTGCCATCGGTCGCCGGTGTGGGCGATGCGGCATCGTTGGCTTTATAGATCGTCGCGACACGTGGCGGCACGATCTCGCGGCGCCACTGAATTTTTCCAGTCGCGCGGTCGATCGCAAAGGTGATCAACTTCCCGCCTTCGGAAGCCGTGGCGAAGATGCGATCGCCCGCGATCACGGGTGACGATCGGGCAAACGGCAGCGGCGTACGCCACGCTGGGTTTTCTAACTTGGCCGGGAGCGTGACGCCCGCGAGCACGCCCGATCCATTCGGTCCGCGGAATCGGTTCCAGTCTTCGGCCTGGATCGCCGGGAGCGCCGCCAAGAAGAGTGCGAGACATCGAAGGTTCCTGCCCATGGCGCGATTATAAATGAACGGTCGTTTATATTCAAGCGGGAAGTGGGGCATGCTACATTCGGCTCCATTCATGGCGATTGAAACCAGTATGACCCGGCGCGCCTTTCTTGGATCGGCAGCCGCTGCTGCACTGGCCGCGCAGAACCGTGAGCAGCCGCCCAACATTCTGTTCATCCTGGCCGACGATTTGGGTTACGGCGATCTGGGCTGCTACGGTCAAGGCCGCATCCGCACGCCAAATATCGATGCGTTAGCGCGTCAGGGAGTGCGTTTCACGCAGGCGTATGCGGGCTCCACTGTATGCGCGCCGTCGCGCTGCGCGCTGATGACTGGTCGGCATATGGGGCACGCCAGCATTCGCGGGAACCGCGGACCTGAATTAGGTCTTCGTCCCGATGAAGTGACGCTGCCGCAGATTCTCAAACGCGCCGGTTACGATACGGCGATGTATGGCAAGTGGGGCCTCGGGGGCACGTCGAGCGCGAGCGTTCCTAACACCCGCGGGTTCGATGATTTCTTCGGTTATCTGAATCAGACTCATGCGCATAACTACTATCCCGAGCACCTGTGGCAGAACCAGGAGGAGTTTCTGCTGCCCGCCAATTGGTTCAACCGTCGCAAGCAATACGCGCCGGATCTGTTCACCGATCGCGCGTTGAAATTCCTCGACAAGCCGCGACAGAAGCCGTTCTTTCTGTACCTGCCCTACATCCTGCCGCACGCCGATAACGAGCTGGGATCTGCGACCGGCAACGGCAGCGAAGTGCCGAGCGACGAGCCATATTCGGGCGAGTCGTGGCCTGCGGTCGAAAAGAATTTCGCGGCCATGGTGACGAATCTTGACCGGCAAGTGGGCCGGGTTTTGGCGCGTCTCGAAGAGCGCGGCCTAGCGCGGAACACCCTGGTGATCTTCACCAGCGATAACGGTCCGCACGCGGAGGGCAATCACGATTCGAAGTTTTTCACGAGCAGCGGGCCACTGCGCGGTATCAAGCGCGATCTGTACGAGGGCGGGATCCGTGTGCCGATGATTGCACGCTGGCCGGGCCGGGCGGCGCCTGGATCGACCAACGACCAAGCGCTTGCCTTCTGGGACTTCCTGCCGACCTTCGCCGAGCTGGCCGGAGCGCCGGTGCCCTCGGGGCTCGACGGCGTTTCCATGTCGCATGCGCTGCGTGGCGAAGCAGCGCGCGAACATCCGCCCCTGTACTGGGAATTTCACGAGCGCGGTTTCTCCCAGGCCGTTCGGATGGGCGACTGGAAGGGCGTGCGGCCAAAGGTAGACGCCGCGGTGGAGCTCTACAACCTGAAAACCGACGTCGGTGAGAAGGACAATGTGGCGGCGCGGGAGCCTGCTGTCGTGCGAAAAGTCGAAGACCTGATGAAGAATTTGAGAACTGAATCGGCGGAGTTTCCGATAGCGAAGTAAACTACTCCCCGCAGTCGCGGCTCGGTCAGGGAACCGCGCCGCGACCACAGGGTACTGCTTGCCTAGAACACGAACCGCAAGCTCATTTGCAGGCGGCGCGCGTAATTGTTCATAGTCGACGCACTGATCTGTCCGAAGCCCGTGTCCGCGATGCTCTGAGCCGCCGTGACAGTCATGTTGGGGTTCGGGAAGTACGGGTGATTGGCGGCATTGAGCGCTTCCAACCGGAACTCGAGCGTCTTGCCTTCAGTGATCCGTGTGTTCTTGATGATCGCGAGGTCCAGATTGTTCTGGCGCGGCCCGCGAATGCCGGAGAAGCGGAACGGCCAGGTGCGAACCTGATTGCCCAGCAACTGTTTAGCGGACGCCGTTTCGAAGTTGGCGACGTTGAACCAATGTTCCGGCGACCGCTGGTCGATCGGCAGGACGATGTCCTTGGGATTGCCGTAATAAATCACGTTGCCGAAGGGCAGTGGGAATCCGCTCTGGATGGTGTAAATCCCCGAAACTTCCCAGCCGCCCACGATACGCGAAACCAGACCGTTTGAGCCTGCAAGCAGCGCCCGGCCCCGCCCGAACGGTAGCGACCAAACGGCGCTTACGTTGAAGCGATGCGGCGCATCGGCGTCCGAGATTTCGCGGACCGGCGCGAGGTCGGCTGCATTCAGCAGATTGACGGCCTGTTGCCATTTCTGCAGCGAATAGCTCCCTTGGATGGTGTAGCCCTTGGAGAAGCGCTTGGAAGCCGTGAACTGGAAGCTGTGGTACCAGCTAAAGCCGGTGTTTTCGCTGGTGGTGATCGAGTTCGAACCGAACGCCGGGAACGGGGAAAGCAGCGTTTGCCGATTGGTGGTAGTGCTGGTGAAAATTCCCTGCGTGTTACCCGGAACCAATCCCACCAGCGGATTCGGGAAGGTGGCCGTCAACAGGTTGTTATACGCATCATCGCGCACCGGCGACCTGCTCAGATATTGATAGGGCAGCGCGTTGATGTTGCGGTTGACCTCAATGTGATTGGTCTTGTTGCCCAGGTAGTTCGCCTCAAACAGGAAGGTCTTGAACTCGCGTTGCAGGCTGAACTCCCAGCGGATGGTGACCGGGATCTTCGGATTCTGGTTGAAATAGGTGAAGCCTTGACCCAGGAAGGTCTGCTTCCCGGCGGCCGCTCCGACTGGTTCGGCCACGCCGTTCGGGAATGGGTTGGCAAGCGTGCTCAGGAACGTGAGACCGTTGTTGGTGGTCAGAACCTGGTTAGTGTTCTGGGTGAAGCCGTTCTGGAAAACGTCACCGCGGCGCTCGCCCAGGAAGCCCGCGAACATCCCGAAGCCGGAACGAATCACAGTTTTGTCGGTCAGCTTATAAGCGATGCCCACGCGCGGCATGAATACGTTCTTGGGCGTGTTGTAGAGCAGGCCGTCATTGCCGTCCAGGCCCGCGAAGGTCATGCCGCCCCGCAACGAGAACGCGCTCGGAGGAAGCTGCGGGAAACCGCCCGCGATGTTCGGGAAGATATTCGCGTAGGCCGCTTG
>DASYPO010000247.1:0-6744 GCA_036006545.1 Bryobacteraceae bacterium | reverse complement strand
TTTCTCGCGTACCGCGATTATCATTCGATGTCGCACGCCAACGACGCGTTCAACCAGAACGTAACCGACACGCCGGGCTACGTGCGCGTCGAGCCGTATCAAGGTCTGCCGCCGCTCAAGTTTCGATCCGACGCGCGCTTTGAACACGACGCGCACTGGTATCAGAACGTCGAATACCTGATCGAGATGGAACGCGGCCTCGATTTTCGCGAGGACGTGTTCACGCCCGGAGTACTGGTTCTGGAACTGAAGGCGGACCAGTGGTCGCCGATTTGCGCGTCGCTCGATGGCAGCGAAGCCGGGTTGCCCGGCGAACGTCAGGATGCGTTCGTGGTTCGGCGGGCCGACGGCAAGACCACCATCATCGCCGGCTACCCGTGGTTTACCGACTGGGGCCGCGACACCATGATCAGCGTGCCGGGCTTGCTCATCTCGCAGATGCGGCTGGCGGAAACGCGCTCCATTATCGAAGGTTTCCTCGCGCACATGAACCAGGGCGTGATCCCCAATCGCTTTCCGGATGCCGGGGAAATGCCGGAGTACAACACCGTCGACGCCACGCTATGGATGTTCCAGGCAGTGCGGCAATATCTAGAAGCGGGCGGCGATCGCAACTTCCTGCGCGACGTTTTCTATCCGGCCGCGAGGCAGGTGATCGAGTGGCATCGCCGCGGCACCTGGTACGACATCCACGTCGATCCCCAGGATTCGCTGCTCTCGGCAGGCGTCGCCGGGACGCAGCTCACCTGGATGGATGCCAAGGTGGGCGATTGGGTGGTGACGCCGCGCCATGGCAAGCCAGTCGAGATCAATGCGCTGTGGCATGGGGCGTTGTGCCTGATGGCGGAGTGGGGCGCCGAGTTGAGCGATAGCGCTGCCGTGGAATATCTGGGCGAAGCGCAGCGCGTACGCGATAATTTCCGCGCGAAGTTCTGGAACGCCGACCGCGATTGTCTGTACGACGTGCTCGGGCCGGATGGACCGGTCGCGAAGCTGCGCCCGAATCAGATTTTTGCGGTAAGTCTGCCGCATGCGTTGCTGAATAAGGACGCGCAGCGCGCGGTGGTCCGGGCAGTCGAGCGGGAACTGCTGACTCCGCTGGGACTGCGGACCCTTGAGCGCTCGGATCCCGAATATAAGCCGCGCTACGAAGGCGGATCGTTGAGTCGCGACGGTGCCTATCACCAGGGCACGGTGTGGCCGTGGCTGATGGGACCGTTCATCGACGCCTATATCAACGCGTTCGGCGAGACCCCCGAGACGCTGGCGTACTGCCGGAGCCTGGTAGACGGCCTCGAGCGCGAAGCCGCCGCGGCGGGCGGATGCGTGGGATCGATCGGCGAAATTTACGACGCGGAAGAGCCGCGTTTCGCGCGCGGATGTCCGGCGCAGGCGTGGAGCGTGGCGGAAGTCGAGCGCGTCAAGAAAGTTTACGGCTGGAGCGATTCCCCTTCGAAGAAAGCCCGCGCGAGCGCGACGCCGCAGCGTTAAGCAGTCGGACGTCTACGGTTGGAGGGAATCCGCCTCAAAAAAAGCGCGGGCGCGCGCGATGCCGTTTTCATAAAGCTTCGCAAGATTCGAATCCTTGGCGCGCAGCACCGGGAGCTCGCGATGGATGGCGCGGTCCAGCTCAGCGGTTTTCGCGACGTTCCAGGCCCGGCGCCCTCCTCTTCCGTATCCGCGCAGCGCGCGCGCTCCCATCGCCTGCGCCAGTAGCGTCGCGTCTTGACGCGAGAATCCGGCGGCGCGCAGCGCTTCCACCGCACCCGCGATCGAGGCCAGGATGAGATTGGCTCCAAACTGCACCCCCGCGAAGTACAGCACCTTCGACGCGGGCTCGATTTCGATCAGCTTGCGCCGCTCGGCCGAGAGCACCGAGCGCACATAGCGCAACGCCTCGGGATGCCCTTCGGCGATGAACAGGCGCTCACGGGTTTCTTCCACTGCATTCAGAGATGCGGAGTACGCGCCCGCTGCGCACAGTGCGGAAGAACTGCGGCTGTCGCACCACGCGTCGGCCAGAATCACAATCTTTCCGCGCAGTGCAATCGACGCCGCGAGATCAGCGGCGGCGGCCCCGCCCACCCACTTTTCGGAACCCGTGATCCAGATGGCCTGGCAATCGGCGAACTCGGAATAATCGCGCACGGCGTGGCCATGCCTCAAGGCGTTGGTCAAACGCCGCGCCACGCGATAGCTTGAGCTTTTGACGGGCCCCAAATGCCTCAGCAACGCGGGCATGCGGGCGAGAGACATCCGGCCAGTGCCACCAGCGCCGGCCAGCGCCGCCTTCTTCACAGACTTCATGCAGAGGAAATGCTGGTCAGGCTCCGATTCTTCAATTCCTTGATGCGGTCGCGGAATGCGGCGGCTTGCTTGAAATCGAACTTACGTGCGGCTTCGCGCATGCGCTCCTCCATCTCCGCCAGATACTTGTCCATTTGCTCGGGCGAGAGGTCGGGTGTGTCTTCCTCGGGCTCAAGCGGCACGGTGACGTAGTCTCCTTCAGCCACCGCGACCAGGCTCATATCGATGGGCTTGATGATGGATTGTGGCACAATTCCATTCGCCTCGTTATAGGTGCGCTGGATATTGCGGCGCCGCGTGGTTTCGTCGATGGCGCGACGCATGGAATCGGTGATGACGTCGGCGTAGAGAATCGCGCGGCCGTTGAGGTGCCGCGCGGCGCGGCCCATAGTTTGAATCAGCGATCCGGCGGAGCGCAGGAATCCTTCTTTATCCGCGTCGAGAATTGCGACCAGCGAAACTTCGGGCAGATCCAAGCCTTCGCGCAGCAGGTTGACGCCGATCAGCGCGTCGTACACGCCCTTGCGCAGGTCGCGAAGGATCTTGATGCGATCGAGCGTCGTGATCTCCGAATGCAGGTAGGCGCACTTCACGCCGGCCTCGGTGTAGTGCTCGGCCAGATCCTCGGACATGCGCTTGGTGAGCGTGGTGACCAGGACGCGCTCGTCTTTTTCGGTGCACAGCCGGATCTGGTGCAGCAGATCGTCCACCTGACCGCGGATGGGTTTCATTTCGACCTCGGGATCCAGCAGGCCGGTGGGCCGGATGATCTGTTCGGTGACGACGCCCGAAGTTTTGGTCAGCTCGTAGGGGCCGGGCGTCGCGGAAACATACATCACCTGGTGGACGCGATTCTCAAATTCCTCGAACGTCAGCGGCCGATTATCGAGCGCGCTGGGCAGGCGGAAACCGTAGTTGACCAGTGTTTCCTTGCGTGATCGATCGCCGTGATACATACCCTGCAACTGCGGAATGGTCTGGTGACTTTCGTCGATGAAAATCAGCGCGTCGTGCGGCAGATAATCCAGCAGGGTGGGCGGCGCCTGACCGGGCAGGCGGCCCGAAAAGTGGCGCGAGTAATTCTCGATGCCGTGGCAGTAGCCGATCTGCTTGATCATTTCCAGATCGAACATGGTGCGCTGATACAGGCGCTGCGCCTCGATGCGCTTGCCCTGTTTCTGCAGCTCTTCGTTCCACCACTGCAATTCGCGTTCGATGCTGGTGAGCGCCGCGCCGCGCGTTTCGGGCGACATCACGTAGTGAGTCTTCGGATAAATCGGCAGGCGCAGGTAGGTTTGCTTAATGCGGCTGGTGAGCGGGTCGATCTGCTCCAGCGTTTCGATTTCGTCGCCCCATAGACCGATGCGATAGGCGGATTCGTCGTAGGTGGGGAAGATCTCGATCACGTCGCCGCGCACGCGGAAGGTGCCGCGCTTGAAATCCCCCTCGTGCCGCTCGTAGAGAATGTCGACCAGCCGCGAAGTGATTTCCTCGCGCGGGATCTTCTGGCCCTTCTCCAGCATGAGCAGCATGCCGTAGTAAGCCTCGGGCGAGCCGAGTCCGTAGATGCAGCTGACGCTCGCGACGATCACGCAATCTCGCCGCTCAAAGAGCGATCGCGTCGCCGAGAGGCGCAGCCGATCCAGCTCGTCGTTGATGGTGGCTTCCTTCTCGATGTAAACGTCGCCCGAGGGGATGTAGGCTTCGGGCTGGTAGTAATCGTAATAGCTGACGAAATATTCGACCGCGTTTGCCGGGAAATAAGTCTTGAACTCCTGGTACAACTGAGCAGCCAATGTCTTGTTGTGGGCCAGCACCAGCGCAGGGCGGTCGAGGCGCTCGATGACGTTAGCGATCGTGTACGTCTTCCCGGAACCGGTGACGCCCAGCAGCACCTGGTGCGCTTCGCCCTCCCGGGCGCCGCGCGTAAGCGTATCGATGGCGGCGATTTGATCGCCACGCGGTTTATAGTCGATTCCCAGCCGGAAAGACATGCGCTACCAGTATAGAGTCGCTCTATAGTAGGAGCGTGGAACGAGTCGAAAAAGGGTCGGTACGTGGGTTCCTGCACCTGCCGGAGAAGCCCACCGGCGATGGATTGGTGTTCGGGCACGGAGCCGGTGGCGATTGCAACGCGCCGTTGATCCGCGCGATTGCCGAGACGTTTTCGGCGGCTGGAATCGCGGTGCTGCGCGTCGACCTTTTGTTTCGCCAGTTGGGAAAAACGCCGTCGCCCTCGATGCAGCCGCGCGATCGCGAAGGTTTGCGCGAGGCGGTGGAATTTCTTCGCGGATCGGCGAAGAAGCGAGTGTTTCTCGGCGGGCATTCGTATGGTGGACGACAGGCGTCGATTTTGGCGTCGGAGGATCCGAAGGTCGCGGCGGCGCTGCTGTTGTTTTCGTATCCGTTGCATCCGCCGGGGCAGCCGGCGAAATTGCGCACCGAACATTTTCTGAAGTTGCGGCTCCCGGCATTTTTCGCGCACGGAACTAAGGATGCGTTTGGGTCGCCTGAAGAGATGACGGCAGCGATCAAGGCGATCCCGGGCAAAACCGAGCTGATGATCGTCGAAAAGGGCGGCCACGGGTTACCGGTGACTTCGGTCGCCACGATCGCCGAGAAGTTTCGGACATTTGTGGGATAGCAAGCGAATAGCGGACAGCCCCGAACGGACAGCGACAAGGGGACGCTAATCCGCTTCTATTCGCGCGTGGCACGTGCGCGTATAATCCCGAGTAAGGGGTCTGGTAGTGCCTGCGCTGACAAGAGCGATTTCCGGCGCGGAGCGTGTTCTGGCGTTCCTGCTGTTTGTATCGCTGCTTCCGATTTTGGCCGCCGTCGCGGGAATCGTGTATCTACTCTCCGGAAAAGCTCCGCTGGTGGCGCACCATCGAGTGGGCCGATTCGGCCATCCGTTTTGGATGCTCAAGTTCCGGACCATGTGGGACAAGACCCGCGGCGGTGGCCCGCGCAGGTTCATCGAAAAGCTTGGCGACACACCGGTTCCCGAATGGAAGGCCGGCGCCGATCCACGCGTCACCAGCCGCTTTGGTCGATTCCTGCGCAAATACTCGATCGATGAATTGCCGCAGTTGTGGCACGTGCTCACCGGCGAAATGTCGCTGGTGGGTCCGCGGCCCATCACGCGGGCGGAATGGGAGCGCTATTACGGCGCGTCCGCGGCGGAAGTGCTGGAGCTCAAGCCGGGGATCAGCGGGCTGTGGCAGATTCACGGGCGTAATCGTCTGACGTATGGCCAGCGTCGTCGGTTGGATGTGTTCCTGGCGCGACACTACTGCGCGTGGCTGTACTTGCGGATCCTGGCGCGAACGGTTCCACGGGTCGTGACTGGTCGCGACGCCGGGTAGACTCGCAGGGTATGCTGTTGCTCGTTGTGGCGCGGGCTTCAGCCCGCAGCCGTGGCTTTAGCCGCGGAATTCAATCCGGATCGTTGGGAGTGGAAGAGCTGGGGAGACGCCGGCTTAAGCCGACGCTGCGGGCTAAAGCCCGCGCCACAACGCGTGAATTGGTTCCTCGCGCACACGCCACCTCCGCTTGGGCCGCTCTGAGCTGACTTACCTGTATGAGTTGACATGCTTCTCCGCCATATGTAGCGTAGATGCATATGGACACACGTGGCATGCAGAAGGGCACCGCCGAAATGGTAGTGCTCGCGCTGCTCGAAACACGCGCGCGGCATGGATACGAGCTAGCCAAGCTGATCGGATCGCAGTCAGATAGCCAACTCCAATTCCACGTGGCGTCGTTGTATCCCATGCTGTACCGGCTGGAGCGCAAGGGCTTAGTCGAAGGACGCTGGCTGGAGAAAGCGGGCGAGCGGCGCCGTCGATTCTACAAGCTCACCCCGGCGGGACGAAAAGCATTGGCGAGCCAGCGGCGTACCTGGCGCGATTTCGTCGCCGCGCTGGATCGCGTGACCGGATTCGCGAGGTCGACCAATGCCTAATTCTTCCGGGCCTGACTTCCGCGCGTGGGTTCGTGAACATCTACCGCGGCTCCGCGTAACGCCGGAGCGCGAAGCGGAAATCGTCGGCGAACTGGCGCTGCAGCTCGAGCAGGCTTATCAGGAATCGCTCAGCGGCGGTGCGACTCCGGAGGCCGCGCTGAAACGCGCGCGCCTTCAGTTTCCGGACTGGACTGCACTCGCGCAGGAAATCAATACCGCCGAGCGCGCTGTTCCCGCGCCCACCGTGCCCGAGGCACGCTCCGGATTGTGGACCGGCGCGATGCACGATCTGCGTTACTCTTTGCGACTCCTTCGCAAGAATCCGCTATTCGCCGCGAGTGCCGTGCTGACGCTGGCGTTCGGGATCGGCGCGAACACCTCGATCTTCAGCGTGGCCGACGTGCTGGCGTTGCGCGCGCTGCCGTACCAGGATCCCAGTCGTTTGGTCGCCATCGAAACTCGCAAGCCGC
>DASYPO010000246.1:0-15565 GCA_036006545.1 Bryobacteraceae bacterium | reverse complement strand
TACCTCGAAACCCATCGTTGGCAAATTGAGCACATTCGAAAGGGCCTCCGCCAAGCGCAAGCCGGCACGTTCGTGAAACCTGCCGAGGCGCAACGGACTATCGCCCGCCTGCGTCGCAAATGACCGTTCGCTGGACCGTTTCCGGTCTAGGCGATCTGGAATCGCTGCACGCTTTCATCGAGGCCGACAATCGGGACGCCGCTGCCGACACGGTCGATCGGATCGTGGAATTGATTGACCGGTTGCCGCGGCATCCGGAACTAGGACGCAAGGGCCGCGTCGCGGGGACCCGCGAAGTTATCCTTCCACCCTTCGTTACTGCCTACCGTCAGACCAGAGCGGCGATCGAAATACTTGGAATCATCCATAGCGCGCGGCGCTGGCCCGATTCGTTCTGAGACTACTCATTCAATCCCGCACGCGGCCCCGCAGCCGACCCATACAACCGACGATACACATCCGCATTGCGCAACACCGTTTGGATATACCCACGCGTCTCCGTGAACGGCACCGTCTCGATAAACTCCGCTGGTTCCTTGAAATCGCCCCAGCTCAGCCACGCATTCGCGCGCGATAGTCCCGCGTTATACGCCGCCAGCGCCGCCTCGACGTTCCCGCCCAAGTGGTCGATCATGGTCTTCAAGTAAAACGTCCCCAGCTGCAGATTGGTCGCCGGCTTGAACAGCGCCGCTGTCGTGTACGGCGCGACCTTGAGCCGTCTGCTCAATTCCTTCCCAGTCGAAGGAAGAATCTGCGTCAATCCGCGCGCATTGGCTCGCGAAATCACCTTCGCGTCGAATTCCGATTCTTGCCGGATCAGCGCCGCCATCAAAAACGGATCCAGGCCATTCTGTTTCGAGAAGCGCTCCAGGTCCGACCGGAATGGCAGCGGGAACGCCAGCCGCCAGAAGTCCGTCGGAGCCGTTTCGAGCGGGAGATAAAGATATCCAGATGCATAACGCTTAATGAAGCGAATCGCCTGGCTCGGATTTTCGCGCCGCATCTCGATGCTCGCCAATTCCGCTGCCAGTACATGCGACTGATCCTCGGTTTGCGCCCCGAAACGCAACTCGACTTCGGCCCAATCCTCCAGCCCTGCCTGCACCAGCATGCGCGATCGCTCCAGACGCAGCTTCGCTGCCGCGTTCGCTTCAAAATTCTTGCTGCGCACCCGCTCCGGAAATTTCACGCTGCGCAGGAATGCAGTTGCGGACCCCGAAACCGCTGCCGACGCCACGTGCGGCAATCGCACGCGCGCTTGCACCGTGTAGTAATAATTCGGATACTCGCGCGTGATCTCTTCGTAGTACGCCCGCGCCGATCCGTTGTCGCCCGCGTTCTCCGCCAGCCGACCCAGAAAGTAGAGCGCGCCCGCCGCCGTCTCCGCGCTCGGGAACAGCCGCAGGTGCGCGCGTAGCAGATCGCCGGCATCCTGGTTGCGCCGTAGGTAATGACCCCAGGTCACCTTCCAGTGACAACCCGCGGCCTGCGGCTCGCCGGGAAAGGATTCGTAGCAGGCGCGATACAACGGCTCATAACTCGCGATCTGATTCTGCAGCAGGTAATGATTCGCCGATGCGATCAGCGCTTCCATCCGCCATTTCGAGTTGGGATACAACCGCGCCAGCCGGTTCAATGCCGCGTTGACGTCGTCCTGATTTTTCAGACGCCGCGACGCCAGGAGCAGATAATGCAGCCTCTCCGCGTCCGCTTCGGGCGATTCCACTTTGAGCGCGGAAAGATAGGCGTGCGCGCGCAGCGTATCCTTCGCGTTATATTGCGCCACCCCAATGCGCACTCGCGCAATATCGCGTTCCACCCCGCCGAGTTTCGGCACCAGCGCTTCGAGTTCCTTGCGCGCCAGCGCCGCGCGACCCGACTCCAACAATTTCAGTGCGCGGCCTAGCATCGCGTTGGGCATCGCCGGTGGATATTTTTCGCCCAGCGACACGCGGAGCTTCTCAGATTCGGCTTCCGCCGCCGGCGCTTCGGTCGACAACGGGAAATTGTAAAAGACACGCTGATAGGACGCCGCCGCGCTCACCGAATCTCCGGCCGCGGAGAATGCACGAGCCATCGCCAGATCGCCTTGCGGCTGCGGCAGGCGATCGTAGTGTTTACGCAGTACCTCCAGCGCTTTTGCCGGTTCCGAGTTCTGCACGTGCGCGCGTGCAGCCAGCAGCACGGCGCGCGACCCCAGCGGCGACGGCGGAACGCTGATCAACACCGCTTCCGCGTCCTTCACCGCTTCCGCATAATTCTTCGATTCCAACTCCGCCGATGCGAGAAACCAGTTGGAATAATCGGCCAGCTTGGGAAGGCGCTTCGCGACGGGCTTCAGCGTGGCGATCGCAACCGCATAGCGCTTCCCCTCCAATGCGTCCGCGCCCGACTTCAAATCGGCCAGCGGATCGGCGGCGCCTGAGGTAAAAACCGCGAGGACAAACAGGCCAATTAGAAAACCGGCCGCCCATTTTGACCGTCGCGCTGCCAAACCATATTGCGGCATGAATGTTTTAAACATACCGCGATCACTGGGGAGCCGGTACAACCGCGCCCCCGGTGAAGCGCATCTGCCGGCCGCGACCCGTCAGATCCAATACCAGCCGCCCGTCCGCTTGCGTCGCGCCCTGCCCGTAAAGCGTATCCAGGCTTTGTTTCACTTCCAGACCCGACAACTTCCAACGCAGCCCGCCGCTCGCCATGGACATCTCGAAGCACCCCGCGACGGCCCGAAAATCCGCATCCGGAGTGAACGAGATTGTGCGGCCGTGCACGCGACCCTCGGCGTGCGCGTTCGCCACCAGGTCCGCGCCGTTGCCTTCCGTTTCCAGCCACCCGTCGAAATCCAGTTTGCCGCCCTTGTATGCGAGTTCCTCCAGCTTGCCAGTGAAGCGATAGCGCGGCGCACTCTTGCTCAAGTCGAGCTCCAGATTCCCCATGAGCGGAACATCGTTGACGCTGCCCTTCACCCCCACGAGCCGCACTAGCGAACCGTCCCACAACACGCGCGCGGATTGAATCGCGACCGCCGTGTCCCCGATCGTGAGCGCTGTAACACTAACGACCCCATCCGCGCGGCGGGTCTTGAACCAAGCGGGTAGCGGCGCCGATCCCAAGAGAGCGCGCGCGAAAAATCCGCGGGATCGATCCAGCACGGGCGCCCACAGCCGTTCAAATTCCGCGGAATCCGCCTGCGCGATATCCAGCTTGAATTTGTGCGGCCACGTCGCCGCCGGCTCCCAGCGATACTCGCCCGTAAACGGAATCTGACCCGCCTGCGCGCGCAGCTTGGTCACCGAAACACGCGCGCCGTGGAGGCTCACCGCCGCCGATTGCACGCGGAGCGGCTCCGCCAGTCCCTCGATTGCAATGCTCGCGTTTTGCAATTCGTATTCGCCCGACCATTCGCCCGCCGCCGTTTCCTCCGACGCGCGATAGCGCGCCCAGCCACGCCACTTGCCTTGAGAGGTGCGATCCACCATCGGAATCGCGGCTAGCCGGAAGGATTGCAGCGCCTCCACGCTGAGTCCGCGTGTGACGATTTTCAAATCCAGCCCGCCCGGTTTTCCAAACACGTAGCTGCCTTCGATCTCGGCGCTTTCCTCGCCGAGCGACACGGTGGTCCGATCGAGCGAGATGGCGTCCGCCTCGATCGCCGCGACCGCGTGCGTGGTGCGCAGCGGATCCGCTTCCGGCAAAGTCACGGACGCATCGTCCAATTCCAATTTCCCAGTAAGACCGTCGGCAGCGCTGTAACGAACGGCGCCGCTCATCGATCCTGTCGCCGCCAGTTGCTCCGGCAACGTACCGCTCATATGGCGCACTACTTCAAGCGCGGTTGCCACCGGCATTTGCTTCAACTGCGCGTCCACGTCCCACTGTGGTGCCGAAAGCAACTCGCGCGCATGCAGGCGAACTTCGAGCGGCGCATTCGGCGCGTCCGTAGTGGTATGCAGCTCCAGCGTTTCTCCGCGCAGATCCAACATTCCCGCATATCCGAAACGCCAGCCGCCTCCTCGCTGCGGCAGCAGATCCCAGCGATGCACGTCGTCGATCCGCAATTGCCCGGTCACTTCCAGCTTGGACGGCGGCCCGCTCACCTGCGCTTCTAACGCCACAATCCCGTGCACGCCGAAGCCGCGGCGATCCAGCACCCGCGTGATTTCGTCGATGGGACTACGCTCCAGCTCGATCTTCAATTCGAGGCGCGGCTCGCCGCCCGCATTGCGCGATACTCCACGCACGAAGAAATGTCCAAAATTCTGCGCGGACAGATCCGTGCGCGAGGGCGCACCCGAAAAACGAAATCCCACCGAATCTGCGTCGGGTGCAACGTCCAAATCCGCGTCGTTGAAATAGAACACTGATTTGGAATCGCCGAACTTGAAGTTCACGCGTCCGCCGCGCATCTTGATCGACGGCATCGTGGAGGGATCCCCGCGCGCCAGAAATTGCAAATTCCACGGACCGTCCGCAGTCTTCACCAGATTGATGCTCGCGTCGTTGATGTGCAGGCTGGAAAACGCGAGCTTCCGCGAGAACAGCGTCTTGAGCGCCATGCGCGCATCCAGCGTTCCCACGTATGCGAAAGGCTCGATTCCGGCGCGCGCGTCTTCATGGATCACCACATTATCCAGCGTGAAGCCTGGTCCGGTGAGCAGCTTGAAATGCACCGCGCCCACTTCCACCTTGCGGCCCAATCCGCGCTCCAATGCGCGCTCGATGCCGGGACGAAATCGATCTGCCTCCAGATACGGCGCGGCGATTCCCAGCGCGATCACCACCAACAAAGCGACGATGATCAGTCGTTTCATCGCGTGCTAGCCGTCAATTCGCGATACGCCGCCGGATCGTCGACATCGATGAGCACGCCCGCGTCGTCGACGTCGACGAACAGCGTTCGATCCGCATGGCCGCGAATTACTTCGCGTGCTTGCGCGGTGGGCGGCAGCGCCAGCAACTCCTCCGCGATCGATCGCGCGGCGAACACCGGATGCCCTTTGCGCCCTTGGTATCGCGGAATCACCAACAGCACTTCCGATTTACGCGACTGAAACGACGCTGCAAGTTTCGCGACCGTTTCCGCCGCGACCGCGGGCGAATCGACCGGTGTAAAGACGAATCCTTCCGCGTCCGGTGGGAGCGCCGCGAGAGCAGTCTGTAGCGAGCTGAGCTGGCCGCGCTCGGGATCGGGATTCACCACGAACTGCACACCCGTTCTCACTTGCGCACGAGTCTCAGCTTGGTGCTGACCCACGGCGACAATCACCGGATCGCACACCGCGCCGAGCACCCGCACCAGCCGAGCCAGGAACGTCTCGCCGCGATATTCCAGCAGCGCCTTTGGCGTCCCCATGCGGCGCGATGCGCCCGCGGCGAGAATAATCCCGGCTATTTTTGAAGCAGGGTTCACTTCAAGAGCGCCCGCAACCGCTCGCTCGCGAAAATCGATTTAGACGCCGAGCGCCACTCGCCCTCCGGCGCACGCCGCACCGCGATCATCTCGGCCACCACCGCGATCGCAATTTCTTCCGGTGATTCGGCACCGATCTCCAGACCCATCGGCGCGAAGATCTTCTCGAACAGCTCGCGCCGCATGCCTTCCTTTTCAAGTTCGTGAATTACCGAAATGGTCTTGCGTTTGCTGCCGATCATCGCGATATACTTCGCGCCCGTGGTCACCGCCCACTTGAGCACGCGCATGTCGTCGCGATGCCCGCGCGTGACGATAATCACGAACGTATTCGAGGTTATCGTCAGCTTGTCGAAAACTTCTTCGTACGGCGCGGCGAAGGTTGCCTCGGCTTCCGGAAATCGTTCAGGGTTGGCGAACGCTTCGCGGTCGTCGACGATGGTCGAAGCGAATCCCGCGATAGTTGCGACTTTCGAAATGCTCTTCGATACGTGACCGCCACCGAAAATGATCGCCTTCGGCTGCGGCGTAACCGGCTCGACAAAAATGTTCAATTGACCTCCGCAGATCAACCCGTTGTCGTACGCGGCGTCCTGTCCCAAACTAAATGTGAGGTGCCGCGGTTTTTCGGTTTCGATTACTTCGCGCGCCGCGTTCCACACCTCGGCCTCCACGCATCCGCCGCCGATTGTGCCCAGCATCGACCCGTCCTCGCGCACCAGCATTTTGGCGCTTTCGAAGCTCGGGATCGACCCGTTTACCTGGACGATCGTCGCCACAGCGCACTTCTGCCCGGCCTTGCGCAAGCGCACGATTTCGTCGTATATATCCACGCATCCTTATTATATCGGGGGTTCCGCGCTTTCAGCGCCGCGCTACAATCGAACGACGATGAGGTCGACCCTACCGGCCGCGTTTCTCGCGGCCGCTATTCCCACGCTCGCAGCGAACTGCCAGGCGCCGTCTTCCACGCCGACCGTTAAGGTCGATCTGCCCGGCCATCCCTTTCAAGCGGTCAGTTCGCGCGACGGCTGCTGGATTTTCGCGAGCATGATTGGCGACAGCGAAAAACCCGTTTCCGGCGTCGCGGTGATTCGCCGCAGTGGCGGAAAATTGGAACTCGCGCAAACCGCGAAGCTCGATCACGCCGTCACCGGCATCGTTCTGACCCACGACGGAAAGTTGTTGATCGCGGCGGTCGGCGGCGGCGTGGCGCTGCTGGACGTCGAGCGTCTGAGAAGCGGCGCGGGCGATCCGATCGCTGCGCGCGTCGACGAAGACCGCGCGTCGGGATCCGTGTACGTGAACGTGACCAGAGACGATCGGATTCTTTTCGTCAGTGAGGAGCGCGCTCACACGATCACCGTGATCGATCTGCCGCGTGCGCGTTCTGGCGCGGGCGAGAAATCGATCATCGGGAGAATTCCCGTGGGCAACGCGCCCATCGCGCTCACACTCTCGCCCGACGAAAAGTGGATGTACACCACTAGCCAAAGCGCGCTCCCGGATTGGAACTGGCCGGCGATGTGCGATCCCGAGAATCCGCAAGCCAAAGGCGGCCAGCGTCCCGAAGGCGCGGTGATTGTTGTCGATGTCGTCAAAGCGCGGACCGATCCCGCGAACGCGGTGGCCGCGCGCGTCGCGGCAGGTTGCAACCCGGTGCGTTTGGCGATTTCGCCAAGAGGGGATCGCGTTTATGTGACCAACCGCAAGGACAATTCGGTACGGGCGCTCGATACTTCGAAGCTACGCACGGATGGCGCGAACGCGCTCATCGGAAAAGTGCCCGTGGGAACTGCGCCGGTTCCCGTCGTCGTAATTCAGAACGGAAGCAGGGTTATCGCGGGAAACTCGAATCGTTTCGGCACCGCGGGTGAGGGCAATCAGTCGCTGACCGTGATCCAGGCAGCGCGTTTCTCTGAGGGCGCGCGTGCCATCATCGGCACCATTCACGCCGGATTGTTTCCGCGATCGCTTTCACTCACTTCAGACGGCCGCACGCTGCTGTTAACGAACTTCGGATCGAGCAGCGTTGAGACCATGGACATCGCTCGCCTTCCCATAGAAAAATCCCGGAATCTCTAAAAACGTGCCTGAAACATTTGATGTGATTATTGTCGGGGCCGGGCATAACGGCCTCGTCACCGCCGCGTATCTGGCTCGCACTGGACGCAAAGTGGTCGTGCTTGAATCGCGTGAGCTGGTCGGCGGATGCGCGGTCACCGAAGAGGTGTGGCCGGGCTACAAGGTTTCGACCGCATCGTATCTATCCAGCTTGATGCAGGAGAAAGTGGTGGTCGATCTTGAGCTGAGAAAGTTTGGCTACATCGTCGACGCGAAAGATCCCGCGTTCTTCTCGCCGTTTCCCGACGGCCGCCATCTCTTCATGTGGCAGGACCGCGCGAACACCATCGCCGAGATTGCGAAGTTTTCGAAGCGCGACGCTGAAGCCTATCCCAAATACGAAGCGCATCTTGAGCGTCTGGCGATCGTCGCCGAGTCGATTCTGCTCACCACGCCGCCGAATTTTCCGCCGGCTTCGGGAGCCGATTACATTGAGTACTTGAAACTGCTGGGTCGCGTGAAGGGCCTGACGCGCACGGAGATCGTCGGGCTTGTGAAGATCTTCACGCAAAGCGCCGCCGATTTTCTGGACACCTGGTTTGAATCCGAGCAATTGAAGGTCACGCTCGCAACCGACGGCGTGATCGGCGCCAACGGCGGCCCGCGTTCGCCCGGCACCGCCTATATCCTGCTGCACCACTGCATGGGCGGCGTGAACGGGCATCGCGGATTGTGGGGATTCGTGCGCGGCGGTATGGGCGCGATCTCGAATGCCATGGCCGATTCGGCGCGCAGCAAGGGTGCTGTGATTCGCACCAAGTCTCCGGTCGCGAAGATTCTGATTCGCGACGGTAGTGCGAAAGGCG
Source organism: Bryobacteraceae bacterium (assembly GCA_036006545.1). Lineage (GTDB taxonomy): Bacteria > Acidobacteriota > Terriglobia > Bryobacterales > Bryobacteraceae > Palsa-187. The sequence goes on along the minus strand of DASYPO010000246.1, from coordinate 7,219 downwards.
TCGTGCTCGAGAACGGCGATGAGATTCACGCGCGCACGATCGCCAGTAATCTCGATCCGCGACGGACGTTCCTCAAGCTGATCGACGAGAAAGATCTCGAGGCCGAATTTCTGGACGGCATTCGCAAATTCCGCTCCGAGGGCACTTCGCTCAAGATGAATCTGGCACTGAGCGGCCTGCCGGAATTCACGGCGTATCCGGGCTCACCCGGTCCGCAGCATCGCGCAACCATGCACATCTGTCCGACGGTCGAGTACATCGAACGCGCCTGGGACGACGCGAAGTACGGTCGTCCGTCGAAATCGCCGCTGGTCGAGATGACCATTCCGACCATGTACGACCCGTCGCTCGCACCGCCCGGCCGCCACATCATGGGGATCTTTTTGCAATACGCGCCCTACACGCTCGCCGAAGGAACTTGGGATGATTTGCGCGAGCCTTACACCGAACGAATTCTCGACATCATCGAAGAATATTGCCCCAACATCCGTTCCATTGTCGTCGAGCGGCAGACGCTCACGCCGCTCGATCTGGAGCGTCGATTCGGCCTCACCGGCGGAAACATTTTCCACGGCGAGATGAGTATCGATCAGATGTTCGTGATGCGTCCCGTGGCGGGTTGGGCGCGCTATCGCACGCCGATCCGAGGATTGTACTTATGCGGCTCGGGCGCCCACCCGGGCGGCGGAGTCATGGGCGCGCCGGGCCACAACGCGGCCCGCGAAATGATTCGCGATCGCGTTTGACTTAGGCAGGACTGATAGAATTGAGTCATGCGGGTTACGGTCAGCATTAGCGCCGAGGAACGCACCAAACGTCAAGAGGAAGTTCTCGAGGCGCTGGCCTCGGTTCGCATGGAAGGTCTTGAACCGGGCCCAGAGGCAACGGCGATCTTCCAAGACTACGCGGATGGTCTCCTGACTTCCGAAGAAGTGGACGCGGCAATCGAGGCGTTGCATGACCGGAAGTACGGATCCGTACGTTTATCCCGGAACGACCGTTCTTAAGAACCTACCCGAGCTTCGCGAGGCGGATGCTCTCGCGACATTCGAGGCTCAAGCAACGGCTAATCGCATCCGCAAACTGATTCGCAAACCACTTCAGGGTAAGTTCGATGTCGCGCATCTGCGTGCGATTCATCGCTACATCTTCCAAGACGTCTTCGCGTGGGCGGGCGAGATTCGCAGCGTCAGTATCTCGAAAGGCGGATTCCTATTCGCGTCGCCGCAGTTTATCGTCGCCGCGCTAGAGCCGCAGCTTCAGAAGCTCCGCACGGAATCGTTGCTGCGAGGATTAACGGTCGACGCGTTCGCGACTCGCTGCGCTTACTACTTCGGCGAGGTCAACGCCGTCCATCCCTTTCGCGAAGGCAACGGGCGTACGCAGCGCGAATTCTTTCGAGAGTTGGCTCTCGAGGCGGGACACACGCTCCGCTGGCGGCGCGTCGAGCGCGATGAAATGATCACAGCGTCAAGTGTAAGTTCAACCCGCGGCGACAATTCTCATTTGGCTCGACTCATTCGAGCTTGCATGGACTGACGCCAGCTTCTTTACGGCTGCTTCTTCGTCACCGGCGGAGCAGTCGGCTTTGCGGCCGGAGGCGTCGTCTGCGGCGCAGGCTTGGTTGCGCTCGGAGTAGGCTTCGTCGCAGGCGTCGACGGAGCCGTGGTCGGCTGCATCTTGTCGTACAGGTCGACGATATCCTTGGTCACTTCCACCGCGTTCGACGCATATAGCACCGGAGTATTCGGATTGCTCACGTCCAGAATCACAGCGTACCCATTGGCGACCGCGTACTTATCGATCACCTGCATCATCTTCTGACTGAGGTCGTCGAGGATCTTGCGCTGTTCCAGATCCATCTCCGCCTGCGCGTCTTCCATGTCGCGATTGAAGTTCTTGGTCTTGGCGTCGATGTCGCGCTTCAGATTATCCTTGGCACTTTCGGCCAGCGTGTTCGAGCCCTTCTGCAGTTTGTCCTGGAGATCGCGAATATCGGTCTGCTTCTTTTCCAATTCCTTCTGTTTGGGCGCCATGCGGCCATTCAATTCGGCGACGGCCTTCTGTCCGTCCTTGGTACTGACCATCGCGCTCTGAATATTAATTACGCCCACTTTGACCTGGGGCGGCGCGGATTGCGCCGCGGCCACTCGGGCCACACCCATCGCCAGCGAGATAAATACAACCAGGTTCTTTTTCACGACGAACTCCTCTGTTTTTGACGCGCAGCCGTTGTATCCGGTGCGCTCCGGTAGCTGATTAGTGACATCGTAACACGTGCCCTAGAATGTCCGCCCAATGGTAAAGCGGAAGGTGGACTTCTTTTCGAAGAACGGAATCGCCTGCCCGTACTGCGCCACCGCATTCGCGAAGGTCGCCTGATTCGGGAAATAGCCGCGGTCCGCCACGATCGGCGGCTGCAGGAATTTCTCCACGCGCAGCGGATTGTATGCGTAGTAAATGCGGAACGGCGCATTCACCACCGGTAGCAGCACTTGTAGTTCGAGACCGGTGGAAGCGCGCGTATCCTGCGTGCCCTTGGCGAGCACCGCGCGACCCTTGAACGCCGCCTCGGGGAACTGCGCGTTCAGCGTGCTGACGCGATCCGGGTTGAGCTTGAGCTGATTAAAGAACGCCAGCTTGTTGACGCCCGCGTCGAAGAATGCAGCCAGCGTTACCGGTCCAAAAATCGGAATGCGGTATTCGAGGTTGGTCACCAATTGTGTATCGCCGCCCGGCGTCACCAGTTGGTACACGGGAATGGTCTGCGTGACGTTCGTTGCCACGATGAGGCCGGTGGTGGGGTCCAGGATTCTCTGCTGGCGCGGGCTTCCGTCCGAATTCAGCACATTGATATTGGCCGAGCTCGGCACATAAGCGATCGGGCTGATCCCCCAGATCTCAAAACCGCGAATATCGTTTTCGCCGCCCATGTAGAAGCGATTGAACGGCGGCGCCACTTTCCCGCCGTAGCCGGTAATGCTCCGGCCCAGGAAATGGAAGCCGATGACGTGACCCTTCTTGAAGCCGCGACGGAAATATTTGGCGTCGATCACCGGCTCGATCTGATTTACGGTTCCGCCCAGCACGCTGCCGGAAAACTGCAGCGAGATCGAGAGACTCCGCCCTTGCGTGGGCGTGATCGGATGATTCACCGTGTTGTAGGTATAACTGGGAATCAGAGTCGACGACTTGATGCCGTCGAGCGCGTTCGGCCCGTTGATGTGCAGGAAGTTGATGTAGTCGTAGTATTGCGTGGCTGCTTGCGTCAGCGTCTTCACATTCTGGACGGTATAGCCGTAGCTCAAGCCCAGACGCGCGAAGCTGCGCCGCAGCGGATAGCTGGCGAACACCGTAAACCCGCGCGAATTCGAAACGTAATTCAGCAGGTTCTGCGTGCCCAGATTGTTAAACAACGGAATCAGATTCTGCCCCGATAGCACCGACGCCTCGCGCGCCTGATCGTAATTGAAGCGCTGCATGAACACCGTGAAGCCCACCTGCAGCGGACGATCCAGGAAGTACGGCTCGGTGAAGCCCAGCGTGACATCGCGTACACGCGTGCCGAGCTGCGTCGATAAACTGAGCGTTTCGCCCAATCCGATGAAGTTGTTGGTGGAGTACGAGAACCCGATAAAGCTCCCCGCGATGCCGGAAACGCCGCCGTTCAACTGCACCGTATTCTTGCCGCGTTCCTTCACCTTGAGAGTCAGGTCCACGGTGCTGGTGCGCGTGTCGCGCTTGATATCGGCGGCTTCCTGTTCCTTCAGGACTTCGAAGTAGCCGAGCTGATTGAGGCGCAGAAGGCTCAGCTCCCACAGCTTGGTGTTGAACACGTCACCTTCGTCGATCAGCAATTCGCGGCGAATTACTTTGTCGCGCGTCGTAGTGTTGCCCGAAAAATCGATGCGGCGTACGAAGAACTGTTTGCCTTCGTCGAAGTTCAGCGTCAGGTCGATCTTGTCGGTGCCGGGAATCGGATCGATGTTCGGCTCGGCCACGAAATCGATGAAGCCGAAGCCGCCATACAGCTTGCGCAATTCTTCAAAACCCTTGCGCAGCTTCGCCGTCGAGAAGACGTCGCCCTGCCCCATCTGGAACACCGGACGCATCAGCGTTTCCGGCGTGCGGAACAGTTTCACGCCCACGAAATTAATTTGGTTCAGGTGATACAGCCGGCCTTCCTCGATGGCGATGTGAATATCCGCGCGCTTGCCGGGCCGGTTGGGCTTGATCAGGGGCAGGCGGAATTTCCCGCCCGCAACATCGCGAATCTCAACCGTATGACCGGTAGGATGCGCGGTAAAGTAGCCGGCGGTTTGATAGAAATCCTGAATGCGCTGCTGATCTTCTTCGAGCTTGGTGGAATCGTATGTCTTGGGGAAAAGCCCTTCGAGGAAAATCGAGCGCGGAATGCCGACCGGACGCAAGTTGCGCATGGCGCGTCGCACCACGCGATCGCTAAAAACCGTGTTGCCTTCGAAACTGATCTTCCCGACCTTCACCTTGGGACCTTCATTGACGTTGAAATTGACGATCAGCGAAGACGGCGGGACTTGGCGCACTTCGGGCTCAACGGTCGCGAATTGGCGGCCGCGTTCGGCGAGGTATTCGAGCAACACGTTGCGCGCGCGCTGCACGCGATTGGGATCGTACTGCGCTTCCGTGCTCAGTCCGATTTTGCGTTCCTTGAAGCGGTCGAGAATCTCCGACACCGTGATGGACTTCATGCCCGGGTAGTTGATGGTGCGGATGACGCGGCGCTCGACCACCACGAAGCGCACGATCCAACCGGTCTTTCCGGGTTCGCGTTGCAACGTGATGTCGTCGAAGCGATTGCTGTTCCACAGGATCATGAAGTCGCGGCGGAGCTGCTCGTCATCGATGCGATCGCCCTTCTTGGTTACGATCAGAGCACGCAAAGTGTCAGCCGGAACGCGGCGATTGCCGCGGAATTCGACCGCTTCGATGGTGTCTTCGGACGGCGCGGCGGCGGGCTCATTTTGCTCGGCGGGCTTGGGCGCTTCGAGCTTCGGTGCTTGGGGTTTCGCCGGGAGCGGCTGCTGCACGGGCTTGGGAGCTTCGGTTGTATCGGGAACCGCCTCGAAGGGATTGGCTTTCTTTTGCTGCGGCCCGTCCTTCTTTTGTTGAGGAGGAGGAGTCTGCTGAGCGGGAGGAGGCGGCTGTTGCGCCGGCGGAGTTTGACCTAGTAAAGCGTTATGAAAGCAAAGGGCAAAGCCGATAGAACCGAGTACAAAAATGCGCAGGCGTCTAGGCCTGGATGACGTCATCTAAACCGGGTTCCTTTCCACTCTGCGCCTTACTCTTGACGTTGACCCACAACCCCACGTTTCATTAGAAACGCCTCCCTAGGGATCTGCGAGACGAGCACAGCGGCAAGATTCTCATTCTACCTTACTGTACGGCGGAGTTGCAGCAAGTGGACGTTGTCATCCACGATGCTCCAGAAGTTTTTCCACGTGCTTGGCAAGGACGTCGACTTCCAAATTCAAGCGCGAGCCGGGGCGGGCGAAGCCGAGCGTTGTGTTCGCGAAAGTGTGGGGAATGATGGTCACGGAAATGACGTTGTCATCTAGACCTGCAATGGTCAGGCTGATTCCGTCGATCGAGATCGAGCCCTTCTCGACCAGGTAACGATCGAGCGCGGCGGGCGCGCGTACCTTCAGCCACCAGTTGCCTTCACCCAGCGAATCGATCGCGATCAGTTCACCCGTCGCATCGACATGCCCCTGCACGATGTGCCCCGAGAGGCGCGTGACGGGCGTCACCGGACGCTCGAGATTCACGCGTGAGCCGGAGACAAGATCGCCGAGATTGCTGCGGCGCAGTGTTTCGGGTGCAAGATCGGCCACGAACGAACCAGCAGCTATTTCAATCGCCGTCAAGCAAACGCCATTGACCGCGATGCTCGCGCCGGGGGTCAGATCGGAAAGCACCGTACTGCACCATACGCGCAAGCGCGCACCGGTGGGACGCGGGTCGAGCACATCCACGGTCCCGAGTTCTTCGATGATTCCCGTGAACATACTTTTAGTACACCTCACGCGCGAGCCAGGCTTCGACGGCAAATTCGTCGGGCGCGATCGGGTGGAGTTTGAGGTCGCGGAATTGAATCGCTTCGGAGCGCCGTCGTCGGCCGGCGCCACCGGCCACGGGAAGCGACTTCAATCCGCCCAGGATCTTCGGCGCGTAGTAGAAAAAGATTTTATCGGCCGTACCCGATTCGAGTACGGCCCAGTTCACCTTGCTGCCGGCTTCGATCATCAGCGAAAGATATTTCTCGCGAGCCAACAGAGCCGGAACAGCGTGCAGATCGACTCGGCCATCTGCTCCGTCGAGCACTTCGATACGGATACCCAGCGCTTCGAGTCGGCGGCGGCGTTCGACGGATCCGGCGGAGGTAGTGATCACCAGCACGTCGCCGCGGGAGGTGGTTACCATTTTCGATTCGGGCGGCAGGCGCAATTGCGAATCGACCACGATGCGCAGCAGCGGACGGGCGCGCTCCTGGCCGGTGCGATCAGTCATGCGGCAATCGTCCGAAAGAACGGTGCCGATGCCGGTGAGAATCGCGTCGGCTTGATGCCGCAAACTCTGCACATGCGCGCGGGCTTTTTCACTCGTGATCCATCCCGGGGATTTACCAGACGCATCGTCGTCGGGCGCGGCGATCTTTCCGTCAAGCGTCAGCGCGGCTTTGAGCGTGACCAGCGGCCGGCCGGCACGCATGAAATGAATGAAGGCTTCGTTCAGCGCATTGGCGCGCGCGGCGTATTCGGTTGCGATCTCGACTTCGATGTTCTTAGCTCGGAGCTGAGCGAATCCCCTCCCGCGCACTTTTGGATTGGGATCTTCGGCAGCACAGACGACCTTGCGAATTCCGGCGGCGACAATCGCATCGGTACACGGCGGCGTGCGTCCTTGAAACGAGTGCGGCTCGAGCGTGAGGTACATGGTTGCGCCGCGCGCGCGGTCGCCGGCTTCTTCGAGTGCCAAAACTTCGGCGTGCTTCACGCCGGCAGCGGTGTAGAATCCACGGCCGATGACCTGGTCGTCACGAACGACGATCGCACCCACCGCGGGATTGGGACTGACGCGGCCAAGACCGCGCGCGGCGAGTTCGAACGCTTCGTCGAGGAACGAGTTCATATCAAAAGGCCGGCCAGGGGGCCGGCCGCGGTCCAGGGGGACCGCCCCC
>DASYPO010000245.1:0-9095 GCA_036006545.1 Bryobacteraceae bacterium | reverse complement strand
GACCGAAAAGCCTGTGCTGTCGATCTCAACGGCCCAGGCCTTGCCTGGCAAAGATACACTCAACGGACCCGGCCCCTTAGTCTTTTGAGCTTCCAGCGCGGCGGTAATTGGAAGGAATAACAGCGTGGTCGTCGCGATAGTGAGGCGCATTACAGCTATTAACTGTAGACCATTTGGATCGCCGCCTGGATGTAGCCGAACGCAAACGCGAAGCCCTGCCGACCGCCCGTGTCGCCCTCGATCTTCGGCACGTGATCCGGCATCAACATCCCGTCATACCCGACCTCTTTATACGTGCGAATCGCGCGCAGCATATCAATGTCACCATCGTCCGGAAACGTCTCCTGGAAATTCAGGAAACGACCCTTGATGTTGCGGAAGTGCACGTTGAAAATCTTGCGGCGCGATCCAAAGTAGCGAATCACGTCGTGAATCTCTTCGCGCGGATTCTGCAGCATCTCCGAAACCGTGCCCTGGCAGAAGTTCAGCCCATGATAAGGATTCTCGCGAATCGAAATGAACCGCTTCAGCCCGTCGACGCTCCCCAGCACTCGGTGCACGCCGCGAAATCCGCGGTCGCGCGGCATCCCCGGATCGTGCGGGTGGCAGGCGATGCGCACCTTGTTCTCGGCCGCCACCGGCGCCACCCGATCCAGAAAATAAGTGATCCGCTCCCACATCTGATCTTCTGAAACCGGACCCGCCTCGGTCAGCGGCGGATCCTGCTTTGCCTGCTCGTAAACGAAAGTGCTCAGCCGCGCCCCGCCGCGACCCACTGTATCGGCTGATCGCACGACACCCAAAATCGTCAGGTTGTATTTCACCGCCGGAATCCCGACGCGCGCGGCGTTGCGGATAATCTGACAGACGTTATCGATCTCGCGATCGCGCTCCGGGCTCTTAGCCAACATGATGTTGGGACTTTCGGCGCGCGCGATGTACGCCGAGCTCATGGGCAGCGGAACGCATTCCAGGCGAATTCCAAACGATTCAACACGCTCCCGCAGCTTAGTTAGCCCTTCCACCGAAAACTCCTGATCGAACTTCTTGGAAGGGAGCGAGCTGCAGATGTGATTGACGCCGAACGCGGCGCAGGTGCGCAGAATCTCGTCGGTCGAGCCGTGCTGCGTGCCGCACTTCATGCGTCCCGACTCGGGCGCTGCGCTCGACCTTTGCGGCGCGCCGAAGAACGGCGCCGCGGCCACGCTTCCGACAAAACTGCGCCGCTTCATTTTCGTTTCCCGATCGCGTACAGATACTGCGTGGTGCGCAGGAAAATCTGGCCCTCGGAGATCGCCACAGTGCTCAAACAATAATCGGCCAGATTGTTCTCCGCCAGAATCTCGAACTGCGGACCGGCCTTGAGTACCGTGGTCATGCCGTCCTCATTAGTGATGTAGATTTTGCCATCGGCCAGGATCGGCGAACTGGAGTACGTCCCCGGCTTGATGCGCTGGCTGCCGTAAATCTCGGCGCCAGTCTTCGCGTCGAGCACGAACACGATTCCGCGATCGTTGATCGAATACAGATATTTTCCATCCGTCACGGGCGTAGGAACGTCCGGACCGTTCTGGAACTGGAACACCAGGTTCTTCGTAGTGACGTCGCCCTTGCCGCCGACCTTGAACGCCTGAAGCGGCCGTTCGCGCGTGGGCGTGTACACGATTCCGTCGAAATAGGTCGACGACGCAACCGTCCGGTAATTCGGATTGTTCTGCGGATTAAAACCGGTCGCGCGCCACAGCTCTTCGCCGGTCTTGAGATCGTGACCCGTCAGTACATCGCCGCCGCTGACGATCAATTGCACACCGTCGGGAGTCTTCGCGACCACCGGTGTGCTGTAAGAATCGGGCGATTCGTGAATCGCCGGCGTGTGGCGCTCGATGCGCCACAGCGTCTTCCCGGTCAGCTTGTCGATCCGTAGCAGGTACGGCGAATCCTTGGTCTTCATACCGTGCAGCACCTGCACGAAAATCGAATCCTCGTACAGAGTCGGACTTGATGCGTAACCCCAGTTCAGTCCGAACTTGCCGTAGTCCTTCTGAATGTCGCGCGCCCATTTTTCGTTGCCCGCGAAATCGAAACACTTCAGACTGCCGGTGCCGGTGAGCGCCCACACAAGTTTGCCGTCGGTGACCGGCGAAGGCGACGACATGTTCTGCTTGCGCTCTTTGTGATCGCCATCGCCGAGCTCCTTCTTCCACAGGACCTTCGGCTCGGCCGATCCGGCTTTCGGCCGCTGCACGTCCCATAGATACAACTTGCCGTCCCCGCCCGCTACGTTGAGAAAAATGTGATCGCCCCAAATGATGGGCGTGGACCCGCTCCAGGCAGGCATCGCCAGCTTCCACGCGATGTTTTCGTCCGGACCCCATTTGACGGGCAGACCGGTTTCGGTCGAGAGACTGTTATGCGTCGGACCGCGCCACGCCGGCCAGTTTTCCGCCGGCAGCAGGGTGACAAAAGTCACGAGGGCGAGAGCAAGAACGGAGAATCTCATTACAGGCAGGATACTCCGGTTCAAGTCGGAGCGACAAGTAAGTCGCGACGCGCCGGTTCTCACGTTAAGGTGGAGTTATGCCTGAACCAGAGGACCGGTTGAGCGAGGCTGAACGACTACGGATGCTGCGCATCCTCGATGAGATGATCGCGGCCCCGCCCACGCGCCCCCAAAGTGAAGTGGACCAGGAGTTGAAGGAGATCCGGCAGGCCCGGCGCGCGGGTGGGCGGCTAACTCCGGTCGATCCCCCTCCCGACATCCCCGGCGCCAACGCGGTCGTCGCGCACTTCGGCTACTGGCCAACGTTCCACGACGCCGAGGTGGAATCGATTTTCCTGCATCGCTCGGAGACCTCGCGGATTGTTGTGAAGGCGTTCCACATGACTCGGCCCGAGTTCGAAATCATCAAGCGCGCCACAGTTACGTTCCTGCTCGACGGGATCGTCGACGGAACAACCTTGATCGAAGGGTTCAATCATCAGAACGTAATCATCGGACTCTTCGTGAACCGCTCGGGGGATGGATTCGAATTAGCCCTCGAATGGTGCTTCGGGGTGGGCGGAAAGATCGCCTGCGCTCGCCTCCGCGTGGAAATTCAGCCCGACTAGCGATCACCTCCCCAGCTCCAACGCGACCAGCGTCTTCCGATCCCGCACATACAACTTCGTCCCCGCCAGCACCGGCGGCGTCCACGCGAGCTTCTCCATCACCTGCGCCTTCGCCAGCACCTTGCACCCCTGTGGCGACAAAATCGTCAGCGCGAGCATCCCATCCTGATCCAGCACGATCACCTTCCCGTCCGCGACCACCATATTCGCTTTCGAAAACTGACGATCCTGCCACAGCACTTTCCCCGTCCGCACCTCGACCGCAGTCAACGGCGCCGGACCGCTCATTCCCGTCGACCCATACACCACATCGCCGATCCGCACCACATTGGTGTGATGCACGTTCAGCCTGTATCCGTCCCACAATTCCTTCACCGTGGTCTTGCCGTTCTGCTGATGCAGTTCCAGCACCTTGCTCCCGGCGCTGTACGACGACGATACGAACAAGAGATTCCCCGGCCCCCAAACCGGCATCGTCACGTTCAAACCGTACTCGGCTTTCTGCGGATGCCACCACGTTACCGCCGGCTTGTTGGGGTCCACCGACATCACATCCTGCTTCATCACCGTAACGATCTGATCCTGCCCGTCGACGTTAATCAACACCGGCGACGAATACGCGTTGGTGAACGTCCCCGTGCTCCAGGCCAGCTTGCCGGTCGTCTTGTCGAACGCCATTAGGGCGTGATTCTCGCCGCCCACCGGTAGCACGATGTTGTTTTTGTAGAGCAGCGGGCTCGACGCGTATCCGTAAATGAGATTGCTCGACTTGTACTCGGACTTCAGGTCGTGCATCCACACGACCTTGCCGGTCTTCGTATCGAGACAGTGCAGCTTGCTGGTTACGCCAACCGTGTACAACCGATCGCCGTCGAGCAATGGCGACGCGTGCGGCCCCGGTCCGACCTCCGCATCATTCGTGAACGACGCTTTGTATGCGAACTCCCACACGGTCTTGCCGGTCGCCGTATCGATCGCCACCACTACTTCCTGATCGCCCGTCTGTCCGCGATTGCCGCGATTGTGCAGCGTGTACAAGCGCCCGCCGCCGACCACCATTCCCGAGAATCCTTCGCCCAGCGGCCGCGTCCACACGCGTTTTGGCCCGGCGGTAGGCCACGTCGTCGCGAGCGGCGGCGATCCACTCACCTGGAAATTTCGATTCGGCCCTCCCCATTGCGGCCACTGCGCGAATCCGAACGCTGTGCCGAAAATGAAAAGCACGGCGAGCCGCGTTGTTGGCATCTCGCCGTGCTTAGACTCCTACCGCCGCAGGATTGTTCCCGCGTGTGGCGGTTTTGTAACGCAGGTGAGCTGGTCACCTGTTTCCGCAGTTGTAACGCAGGTGATCTTGTCACCTGTCGTGCGTGTAACGCAGGTGATCTGGTCACCTGCATCAGCGTGTAACGCAGGTGATCTTGTCACCTGCAGCAGCGTGTAACGCAGGTGATCTTGTCACCTGCAGCAGCGGTTAGAAGTTAAACCGCAGTTGGAACTCCACTAGCCGTCCACCCGGATCGTTCGCTCCGGAAACGGTGATGTCGCGCTGCGCACTGCGAGTCTGACCGAAGCCCGCGCCGAACAGAATGTTATTCACATCGTTCCCGGCCGCGCCCAACAGAAAGTTCGTCTGGTTGAACGCGTTGAGGAACGACGCGCGCAGTTCGAAGTTGGTCCCCTCAGTGATGCGCGTGCGCTTCACCACGCTCAGGTCCCACTTCTGCTGCCACGGCCCATACAGGTAGATCCGCTGCCCGAATTGTCCCGCGGTGGTCGGCGGTCCAATATACGGCTGGCTCGCATTCAGGTCGGCCAGCGTCTTGCCGCCGAGTTCGAATGCCGCCAGGCTGTTGTCGATCAGCGGTTGCGGCAGGTAATACACCAGGCCGCTCCCGGTCTTCCGAATCGCCATCATGTCCTGGAGTTGGCTCGCCGTGAGGTTATGCACCACCACACCCGCGTCGGCCACCGACGATTGCGCGCTGGCACTGTTGACGGTCTGACGACCGCTGCGCAGATACGCCGGCGATCCCGACTGGAAGCGCGTCGAGCCCGCCAGTTCCCAGCCCTCCACGATCTTGCCGATCACCCGGCTGCCGTGCGCCAGATAATGCCTTCCAGTGCCGAAGGGCAGCTCGTAAATCCAGTTCACCTTGAACGCATTGCGAATGTCCCAAGGCGACGGACCCTTGTCGTAGTCCGAATTGCGCAGCGTGCTGGGCTGGTTGAACACGCCGGAACTCGACGCATCCATATTGGTCAGCGATTTCGACCAGACATAGCTGGCCTGCGCCAGCAATCCGCCCGACATGCGTTTGCGCGCTTCGATCTGTAGCGCGTTGTAGCTGGAGTTCCCGCCGTTGGTCATCAGGAACGATCCGCTGTTGGTGGCCGGATTCACCACGAAGAAGTTCACCGGATATCCGGCGCGAGTGAGGCCCGCCATGCGCGTGGTGTTGAATGCGATCGCATTCGCGGTCGCACCCGCCTGCCCCTGGACCAACTGCGTGGCCGTCGTCACATCTGTGGTCGGAACGCCCGCAGCCGTGAAAATCGGCAGCGCCTTCTGACCCGCCAGACCCTGATTCCCAAAGTTATTTGTCGGGGTCGCACCCGGAGCTTGCGCCGCGCGCGCGATCGCCAGATTGTTCTGCGCATTCTGGAATTCAGCCAGGAATCCGTTCTCGTAGATGTTCACTTCGTTGAGATTCACCTGCTTCCAGAGTGATCTCCCCAGATTGCCGACGTAGCGAACATCCACCACTGTGTCCTTCGCGATTTCGCGTTGGAAGCTGAGCGTGTAGCTCTGCACGTATGCGGGCCGCAGATTCGGATCGAACTCGTTGACGCTGGTATTCGCTGTCACCGGAATCGGGAAGACCGGCGTCGGAGACACCACGCGCACCGGCAAGGTTGCATCACGGAACAACACGCTGCCAGGAGCACCGAATTCCACCGGATTATTCGTGGGATCAACTGTGGTCGTAATCGTGCGACCTTGGTTGCCGCCCAGAATGCTGGTCAGCGTCCCCGTGCCTTCGCGGATGGTAGAGATCGCGTAGCCGGCGCGCAGCACCGACTTGCCTTCTCCGCCGGTCAGCCAATGTAGCGGCTTGGGTGCGTTCGGAAGTTTCCACGCCACGCCCAGCGACGGCGAAAAGTCCTTGTAGCGGGTGTTATAGGAATGTGCGCTCGAACTCACCGGCGTAAATGCCGGATTGGCGATACCGGTTAGTGTGCCGGGCTTGAACAAATTCCCGACGCCCGAAATTCCATACGCGCCTTCGATACCGGAGGTCGTGTAGATTCCGTTGGGATTCACGAAGGGAAGCTGCACGTCCCAGCGCAGCCCGTAGTTCAGCGTCACGTTGCGCGTGGCGCGCCAGCCGTCCTGCACGAAAAATGCGAACTCGCGCTGTCGGGCGCGATCGATCGCGCCGGGGCTGTTCGCACCGCCCGTGTACTGCTTGGTTTTCTCGTCCAGCACCAGTGAGCGCGTCAGGGATGAAACACGCCCGGTGACGATCGCATACAGCGTCGCTGCTTCGCTCAGTTGCGTCGGCGTCGCTGTCGGGAAATTAGCCTGGGTGAAAAGACTGGTGGTGCCGGTGTTAACCGGATCACCGGTCACGACGTTGAGCGTCAGACCAGGAATGGTCTCGCGCCCAATGGTCTGCTGATACAGATTGATCTGCGTGAAGCTCCCGCCGAAGTTGATGGTGTGGGTCCCCTTCGCCCAGGTGAAATTGTCGGAGAACTGCTTGACCGGCGAATTGCGGCGCGACGTGCTGGTCGCATTCTGCGGGCTCGAGAAATAGGTTCCCCCAAACGCGGTCGAGTAGCCGCGATAGGGCGCGAACAGCGCCGGAGTGATTTCGTCGCGGAACAGCGAATTACCGCCATGCAGTCCGTAGCGCAGTTCACTGGTGAGCGTCGACGTCCAGGCCGAGCGCAGCGATGTCGATCCCGAGAACGAAATGCGCCGCGTGCCGCCCGATGCATCGTTGCCCAATACCGTGCCGGTTCCCGGCAGGATTGGCAGAATACCGTTCACGCCGTCCGGATTGGCGAAGAATTTGTGATAGTTCGCGGTGAGGTCAACGTGATGCTTGCTGCTGAGCAAGTAGTCCAGCTTCATCGTCGGGAAACTGCGCCGGTTGTTGCCCGGCGTCTGGAAATTGTAATCGTTGCGATTGTAATCGGAGAGCCGCGTAATGCGGCTCTGCAAATTGCCGCGCGAAGGCGACGCCAGCGTCACCATCTGATCCAGAATCCCCTTGATGATGGGATCCGGTGTCGACGCGAATGCGCGGCCCCCCGCGGGCACCGGCGCCGCTGCGGCCAGGTTCAGCAGGTTGATCGACCGCACCACGCGATCCGATCCACTATAGGTGTAGATACCATTCGCAGCCGACTGCGTCGGAATCGTCAACAGCGCCGAGTTGTAGCTCTGCGGCAGCCGGAAGAATTCCTCATTCACGAAAAAGAACGCCTTATTCTTCTTGATCGGCCCGCCCAAGTGGCCGCCGAACTGATTCAGGTTCAGCCGGTCGCGCGGCAGTCCATCGATGTTGTTGAAGTAGTAATTCGAATTGAAAAACGTGTTGCGATTCTGTGCGAACACGCCGCCGTGCCACGCGTTCGATCCCGACCGAGTGACGAAGCGTACTTGCGCCGCGCCTTCACCCAGGAGATCCGCACCGGCACCGGCGGTGGTCAGACTCACTTCTTCAATCGCGTCCGGCTTGGGCTGGACTTCCGTGAAGAATCCGTCGCTCGACTTGAGTAGGTTGTCCTGAATATTGATTCCATCGATGGTCAGATTCACGCTGCCCTTGGGCAGTCCATTGATCGACGTGGTGCGCGACGTTCCGGGCGATTGCGCGCCGGGCTGAATCACGATCAGGTCCAGGGCATTGCGCGTCACCAGCGGCAGGTGCGTGATCTGGCGGCCGGTCAGCGTTGTCGTCACCGACGACGTGGTGGTTTGCAGAACCTCCGCGCCCGACGTCACTTCAACCGTATCGGCGACCGCGCCGAGTTCGAGCACGACATTCACAGTCGCCGGTGCGCCCGCGTTCAGCTTGATGTTCTGAACGGTCGCGGTCTTGAAACCTTGGAGCGTCACACTGACGCGATAAGTGGATGGGGGAAGCGATACAACCACCCATTCGCCACGTTCATTGGTGGTGACCGGATAGCGTGCGTTGGTTTCGGCGTCGGTGACAACCACCGCGGCGTTGATGACGGCGGCGCCTTGCGGGTCCGTCACGCTTCCATTTAATTGACTGGTTGGGTTCTGCGCAAAAATGGAACCGCAGAGCGCAAGAAAAGCAAGTACAAACAGAACGGGATATTTCAAGGGACACTACCTCCTCAGTAATGTTCCCTATCCCCAATGTTTTTCAAACGAAAAGCGAGAGTTAGTCGATCTTAGCGCGGAAGGTAAGCTGAGTCAAGTAAGAACTCCCGTAACCAGATAACCCGATCTTATGTAACGCAGGTGATCTTGGCGCATGTAGCACAGGCTTCAGGACGTGGCGCAGGCTTCAGCCCGCACCGTCGGCTTCAGCCGACGATCAAAATCTGCATGCAGCGCAGGTGACTCTTTGAACCCGCAAGCCGGGATCACCTGCGGTTTCTCCCGCATCCGTCCGATTTAGCTTCTCTTGGTATAGTCATTTCCATGCTCAGCCGACGCAATCTGTTTCTTTCGGGAGCGGCGCTGGCCGCCGTCGCGGGCGCGCAGACAACCCGCGCCGCGGGCAAAAACATCGTCATCGCCAGCGTCAACGGCCTGCGCGCCACCCAGCGCGCCATGGATCTGCTCAAACAAGGTGCCGACACGCTCGACGCGGCGATCGGCGGAGTCAACATCGCCGAAGAGGATCCCGAGGAAAACGGCGTGGGATACGGCGGACTGCCCAACGAGGAAGGTGTGGTCGAACTCGACGCGAGCGTCATGCACGGGCCTTCGCGCCGCTGCG
>DASYPO010000244.1:0-3906 GCA_036006545.1 Bryobacteraceae bacterium | reverse complement strand
GAGAGCGATATCAAAGCGAAGCGCCAGTTGTAATAGAACATGACGCTGATCATTCCGGCGATCGTAAGGACGTTCACCAGCATTCCGAGCAGCGCTGTCGTGATGAAATCCTGAACCGCGGAAATATCGCTGGTGACGCGGCTGATCAGATCGCCGGTTCGTTTTTCGTCATGCTCCGCCAGCGACAAGCCGTGAATGTGCTGGTACAGCGTTCGACGCAGATCGTGCATCACCCACTGCCCGACGCTGGTGGTCAGATATTTCTCGCTGTATGAGCTGATCGCCCCTACGACGGCGATGGCCGCCACGGCGAATATCGCGAAATTGAGAACCGAGAACTTGTTGTCCCCGGCGATCGCATGAACCATCCCACCGAGCCAATGCGGCAAGGGTTTCGACTGGAGCAGATTGTCGAGAATGATTTTCAGCGGCCAAGGTTCGAGCAGATCGGTGATGGTTTCGCCGATCACCGCCAGCAACGCCAGGCTCAGGGCTTTCCAATGCGGCCGCAATAGCTCCATGATTTGGAGCCAATTGGATTTTACGGAGGGCTTCGATGAGTCGGGGGTTTCAGGCATGGGCCTTACGAGCCGGCGCGGCGTACCGGAGGTTGTTCATCCGGCGAATAACGTGCAAGCCAGTTGCCACCCTTTGAAACTAACACCTTTACGACACCGCTTCCTAAGGTCGCGTCTCTAGAAACCACGGAATGCCATTCTGAGCCGCGACCGAACGGAGCGGAAAGTGTCAGAACGTCAAGCGCAAACCAACCTGTACCTGCCGCATATCCCGCGCACTGGTGATCTTGCCGAAGAGCGCCGAACTGCGCGTCGTGGTCGGGTTGCTAAGACTCACCAGGTTGAACACGTTGGTGAATTCGCCACGAGCCTGCAGCGTCACTCGCTCCTTTATTTTGAAGCTGCGGAAAACGCCGAGGTCGACGTTGCGGATTCCCGGACCATCCAAAATATTCCGTCCCGCGTTGCCGGAGGTGCCGGGAGTCGCCGGTCCGAACGCCGCCGTGTTGAACCAGGCCGCCAGCACGTCCGGGCGCGGACGGTTCGGGTCCAGGCGCGGGTCGCTCAGCAGGTTGGGCCGATCGTTGTTGTTGCCATCGAAGTTCACGTCGGATCCGGCGGTGATGGTCAGCGGAGCGCCGCTCTGAAGGGTCACGATGGACGACAATTCCCAGCCGTCGATGATGGCGTGGGCGATGGGCTGGTGGAAGTAATTCACGTCCCACACGAATGAAGTCACGAAATTGTGCTTGCGATCGTTATCCAGACGCGCATGGTCCAGACTGAGATTGCGGAAGTCCTGCACCAGCGCGTTATCCGTGCTGCCTTCCATCACGCCGCCCGACACGGCTTTGCTGAAAGTGTAGAAGCCCTTCAGACCGAAATTGCGGCTCATGCGTTTGTCGATGGTCATCTGCAGCGCGTGATAGTTCGACGTCATGATCGATTGCTTGGAGTAAACCGGCCCCAGGATTCCCGGGAGAATCGGCCGCCGATTATTCACATTCGCTGCTGTCGCGCCAGCGACGAACGCGGGATAGTTGAGATCGACCCCGAAGACCAGGTGGCGAGCCAGCGCGCCGACGTAGGTCGCGGTGACCGCGAGGTCCTTGCCGATCTGACGCTGTATCGAGAAGTTCAACTGATAGGTGTGCGGCCAACGGAAATTCGGAGCGATTCCGAGCAACTGCGACGGTGCGATGAACTTCGGATTCGCCGGATCGTAGATGTACGGGAACGGAGACGCGCCGCCCGGCAGTGCACCGTAGGGATTCGTGAGCGAAGTCACATTGTTGAACTGCTGACGTACCGCGAACGGCTGGAAATTCGACGACGCGTTCCATTCGTTGCCCGAAACGCTGCCCCAGAACCAGCCTGCGGCACCGCGAATGGAGGTCTTGCCGTCGCCAAAGGGATCCCACGCGAAACCGACGCGCGGCGAAAAGTGCAGCTTGGGCGAATCGACGATTCCGCGTCCCACGCCCGGGTCGCCGACCACCAGCAGACCCGTTGGCGCGTTCTTCAGCACGGTGGATTGCACGCCCACCTTGAACGTGGCTTCGCGATCGAATACATCGGTCGGCGCCTGCTGAAATTCGTAGCGCAGCCCCAGGTTCAGAGTGAAGCGCTTGGACACGCGGTAATCGTCCTGCAGGAAAAGGCTCGCCACGTAGAAATTCGCGTACGCAGTAACGGGCGCGTCCTGATTCATGGTGGCTGGAACGCCCAACAGGAAATCGGCCAGCGCGTTTCCGGACTTCGCGTTGGTGAACGAAAACGTCCCGTAGTTGTTCAGCAGCGTCTGCTGAATATCCTTATCGAGTGCCAGTTCGCCGCCGAACTTGAGCGTGTGCTTGCCGCGCGTGTAGCTCACCATGTCGCGAACCGAATAGAAGTTGGTGCCGGCGACGGGACCGGAAATCGCCTGTCCCAGGGTGAAGTATCCAGTGACGGTGATCTGCGGAAGCGACGGCGTTCCCTGGATCACGAACTTCGACCCCAGGTCGCCCAGCGAAAGCTGCGGTGTACTCAGCCGACCGCCGAAGTTACGCGTGTAAGTTAGCCAGAGCTGGTTTACCGTGTTCGCATTCAGCGTGTAGGTGTGGCTGACATTCGCATTGTGCTGCCGCCAGATGAACTGTTCGATAGACCAAGGAAGATTCCCCGCCGGCTGGAACGAGTTCAGGCCGCTAGTTTCGAAATAACTCAGGGTCAGAAGCTGACGGTCGCTGATGGAGTGATCGCCCTTGATCAGGTATTCGTCGGTGTTGTAAGGGTTCGGGATGAAGTTCTGGAAAATGTTCCCGGGTGAGTTGGCGCGCGGAATGTACTTGTCCAGGATGTTGCGCGCCGTCGGATCGAATCGCTCGATCGGGATCTTGCCGCCGCTGAATGCCACGTTGTTCGAGGGATCCCGCGGGAGCGGCGTGGATTTAGAAAAATCGCCAGCGCGCTCGAGATCCGTGGGCACGATACCGTTGCTAAAGGTCTGACTCTGAATCTGCCGCAGGCCGCCGTAGCTGCCGAACACGAAAGTCTTGTTCTTGCGGATGGGACCGCCGATGGTCCCGCCAAACTGGTTGCGATGCAGCGGCGCAGGCGTGGTAAATCCGTACGGAATCGCATTTAGCTTGGTGTTGCGCAGGAACTCGAACAGGGATCCGTGAAATTCGTTGGAGCCCGACTTAGTAATGATGTTGATCACGCCCCCGGCAAAGCGGCCGTATTCAGCGCTGTAGCTATTCGTGGTCACGCGGAATTCCTGCACCGCGTCCGGATTCGGCGCGATGTTTCCGGTGTTGCGCAGACCCGTCATGTTGGTCCCGCCGTCCAGGAAATAATTCGCCGATCCAACGGCGGCGTCGACCGATCCATTGATCTGCGTGCGCTGCTCCGGGAACCCGAGGACGATCGAATTCTGCGACGACGTAACGCCCGGCGTCAGGGTCAGCAGCGAATATATATTGCGGTTCACCAGTGGAAGCTGGGTGACTTCTTGGTTGCTGACGGTGCGTCCCACTTGGGCGTTACTGGTGTTGACCAGTGGCGCGCTGCTCTCGACTGTAACGGATTCGTTGACACCGCCTACGTCGAGGATTGCGTCGACGCGCGCGCTCACGTTGATTTCCAGGGTGAGTCCGCTCTGCACAAATTTCTTAAACCCACCCGCCGAAACTTCCACGGTGTACGAACCGACCGGGACGAAATCGATTCGATATGCGCCATCGCTGGCGGTCTGCGCGGTGCGCGTCAGACCGGTGCCGGCACTGGTCGCGATCACCTGCGCGTTCGGAACCGTCGCGCCGCTGCGATCGGTCACCGTTCCATAAATGGTCGTGGTGGTTTGGGCTTGAACAGTAAGCGTAAGGAGCATCGCGAGCGCCAGTAT
>DASYPO010000243.1:0-10986 GCA_036006545.1 Bryobacteraceae bacterium | reverse complement strand
ATCCTCGACCGCACGTCCGCGCAAATCGAGCACCTTCCCACCCTTGCGTCGATACTCCTCGATCTTCGCCGTCGTCGCCGCCGGCATCCGCTTCAACGGCGGAATCACCAGCACCGGATACGCGACGCCAAGTTGCTCGATCGCGCG
Organism: Bryobacteraceae bacterium; assembly: GCA_036006545.1. GTDB lineage: Bacteria > Acidobacteriota > Terriglobia > Bryobacterales > Bryobacteraceae > Palsa-187. The sequence continues at coordinate 10,839 of DASYPO010000243.1, read as the reverse complement.
ATCGTCGATGAAATCGAAGTTGTACCCAGCGTCGAGAATCTGCGGAATCAGACTCTCCGGCAATAGCCGCTCCATCGCCTGATTCACAGCCGTCCGACCCAATCCGAACGACTCCCACGCATCCTCGGTTGGCAAATACAACGCGACATCGATCACCGGCTTGCCCTGCCGGAGCAGCCAGCTAACGCGCTGCAGGTACTTGGTGATGTCCGGCATCACGATCCACCACGGATTGTGCTCGTTAAACACCGCCGCCGCATAAAATCGCCAGCCCGGTTCGCCGGCCAACGCTGGCGAATACGGCCAGCCGTGCCCGATCAATTGATTCACTCCTTGCAGGAAATGCAGATCGGCTTCGGCTTTCATGTCGAGCGGAGTCGCGCGAAAACTGGGCGAATGCAGCCAGGTCCATGTCTCGGACGACGTCACGGGCCGATCATACAAATGACTCGCCGACGACGCCCAACGTGTCGACGAAAATTGCCGCCAGTGAAATCCTTCCCCCTCCGGCAGGTCGACCAAATTGTTGCTCGACAGCACCACCGGCGGCGTTCCATAGGTTTGAGATCGAAACTTCGTCCCGTTCTTCGCCGCCCACTCACGCAGCGGCATCAGGTATCGCTCGTCGACCAACTCCGTCAGCGTCCGACCCCAATCGCGACGAACATCGCCAGTCTTCTCGCCGATGTCGCCGGCGAGCGCCGGAAGAAATGGTGTCAGGTCGTAACCGCGGCGCTTCTGAAACTGCTCCAGAAAATCGCCAGTCCAATCCGAGTTGTAGACCTCCAGACTGTCGCTGAACACAGCGTACGGTTTATTTGCCCCGAACGCCGACATCAGCCGGTCGCCCTGAACTTTCAAGTGCCTCTCGATCGCCCCGCGATCATAATGGTCCAGAACGTAACCTTCGGCCCCGATCCCCGGCCGCTTTACTTGCATGCCGCTGCGGCTCGCGACGAAGAACAGCACGACGTGTCCCGGGCCCAGATCGGAGGGCAATTTCAACCGGCCGCGTTCGATCTCCGCCATGCGACGAATCCCATCGGGCGCGAAGGTACGAGCGTCACCCTTCGCAAGAAACGCCGCGATGAATTTCTCGCCGACGCCCACGTCCGGCATCGCGACCGATTTCGCGCCCGCTGCGACCACCACGCGATCGCATCGCAAACGCCCCGCGGCTTCGGTAACTCGGATGTGGGGACCACCGAACGGCCAGCCGCTGCCCAAGGTGAGATCCATCCGCAGCCCCAATTCCTTGGCTTTTTGCGAAGTGAACTTTAGCGCGTCCAGAAACTCGTCAGACATGTAAGGATAGTTGCGAAAGCCACGCTCAGGATCGTCGAGCATCACCGGATACACCGGCTGCACTTCGAACCCACCGATGCCGGCTTCTTTCATGAGGCGCATCTCGCGCTCCAGCTCGGCTTTCTCGACTGACGGACCGAACCACCACCAACGCATCATGATGCGCGCGTCGTCCGGCGGATTCTGGAATTGTTGGAAGAGTTCCGTGAGATTGCGCGGGGCTTGCGCAGCCGCAATCGTCGCGACCGCGAGAACGCAGACAGCGATCCTCGCCAGCCGCGTCACTTTTTGTTGTCGATATCCAGCGTCAGCGTGACGGTTTTGGGCGGAAGGCACAATCGATCATTGCAGGTCTGGTACGACGCGCGCACATGCAGAGTCTGTTTGCTGGTGGTGATGGGTTTCACCGCAAACTGGAACTCGGCTTCGCCCTCGTAGTAGGCGACGTCCATGTTGAAGTTCGAGTCGAAACTCGATTCCGCCTTCGGTCCCCGAATATCGCCGGTCATCTTGAAGGGTTGATCGTCGGTGATCCAGATGCGCGTCGGAATCGGCCCACCCGGCGGTTGTGCGATCGAGTACAGGTGCCACGTATCCGCGATTTTCGCCGTCACGCGCACCTGCACCGTATCCTTCGACCGCTTGGCTTCCGCGATGGTCCACGTGATCGGATTCGGATTCTCCTGGGCCACTGCGGCTAACGTCGCGGCCAGCAGCAGGAGGATCTTAATCAGTTGCCCCATGCGAATCCAACTTCACGTAAACCGATTGCAGAATCTCCTTGCTCTTTTCATCCTGCACGAAGGCCACGACGCCCAATTTCGCACGATCGATCTGCGACTTCTTCTCGGAGAAGGTGATCTTCTTTTCTTTCTCGTAGTCGTCCAAGTGCTTCTTCAGCGCCTCGCCGATTTTTGCGAGATCGAAGGTCACCTCGACCGGACTGGGCTTCGCAGGATCGAATTTGAATCCGCCCTCGTCAGGCCCGCCCAAACCTCGGACGACCATCGGATGGAAGCGGACGCCGTTTTCGCCCGAATAGCGCAGTGTCTCTTCTACCAGCGCGACCTGCAGCGTCAGTTCCTTCGACTCGGTCTTGAGGCCTTCCGCCGAAGCTTTCACCTTCACCGAAGATCCTTCGAGCGCCGCGTTGACCTGCACCTTTCCGGCCGGCGCCAGTTCCAGGCGTTTTTCGATATCCGGGTTAATCCGCTGCCACATTTCCGGCGTGTAGCTGCGTGACCCACCACCCGAGGCGAGTTTGCCGTCGATCGCAAAACTCGGCACGCCGCCCACCTTGTAGAATTTCGCGCGCGACAGCGTCGCGGGATTGGTCATTGGATCCGGGCGCGGAATGTGCTGGTGATACATCAGCACTACAACATCGCGACGGGCATAGCGCTCGAGCGCAACATCGAATGCCAGATCTGCGGCGACACACGGCGGACAGCCCGCGCCGGTGAATACTTCTGCAAGTACAGCGCGATCGGTGCGGCCCGGTGACGACTTATACGGCTCGGCATGCACTGGATTCGGGTACTTTTTTTGATACGCGTTATCCAAGTATTCTTCGAGACTCTCCGAAGAATCGCCCTTTACCTTCGCGAACAACTCCTCGGTGCGCTTGATTTCTTTCGCCTCGGCGCGACCGCTCAGTCGCAGTGTCACCATGTAGTCGAACGCACCCGCGGTGTCCTTGCGTCGCTCCGCCAGCGTGGCGAGTAGGCGCATCGGAACCGGCGAATTCTGATTCGCATCGTACGCGAGTTTCAGATATTTCTCCGCCTCGGCGCTGCGACCTTCCTTATAAAGGATCTCGCCCAGCGTGGTTTGGTAACTCGCTAGTTGCTCACGATACCGTTTCGCAAATTCCTCATCGGTCGGCATTTTTCCCTTGCGCTTGGTGATCGCTGCTTTTTGCTCAGTGATCCACGCAGTTTCTTTGTTGAGACTCAAACCCTTCCGCGCGAACTTTTCGGCGCGCCCGAAATCCACCCCCCCTGTCAGGAGCGAATTCGCGATGCGCCGGTTGGTGGATGCCAGTTCGTCCTTCTTGGCGATCGCCAGCATCGACTTGATCTGCGCCTGGATGCGCTTCTCATCGCCCGGCCACTCCTTGAGAATGGTGTCGAGAATCGCACCGCGTACCGTGATCGCCGAGATGTTGCCCTTGGGGAATTCTTTTTCGAAGGCTTCGAGGGCGGCGATCTTCTCCACCGGATCGGCTTTCGAACTGGCCGTGCTGTAAGCCTTGAATTCGGGCGGCGGCTCGGGCCGCTTGGGCTCTTCCTTCTTGGCCTCCTCGGGCTTGGCAGCGTCTGGCTTGGCGTCTGCTTTTTTAGCTTCTTCCTTCTTGGCTTCTTCGGGTTTCTTTGCGGCATCCTTGGCGGGCTCCTGAGCCAGCACCAACGACGCCAGCGGGATCAGCGCCAGCAGGGGAAGGGATTTCATATTGTTTGAATCATAACGCGGTTTTCCTTATCCGCGGTTTGCCTCTCTAGTGACGCGGACGCCAACAAATGGATAGGTCCGAAAACGGCCAGACTGCGAATCGGTCCCGAGTCATACTGGTTGCAGATGACGCTCGACTTTCAAGTTTGCGAACGGGCCCGCCTCGCTCGCGACGCGCGTTTCGACGGACGCTTCTTTATCGCCGTCACGACCACCGGAATCTATTGCCGGCCTATCTGCCCGGCCCCGTCACCCAAATCGTCGAACGTGCGTTACTATCCCTCAGCCGCCGCAGCAGCGGAAGCCGGATTCCGCCCGTGCCTGCGCTGCCGTCCCGAGGCTTCGCCTGGAACTCCCGCATGGTTGGGCGCGTCGTCGACGGTTTCGCGCGCGCTGAAGCTGATCGGCGAGAGCGCGCTCGACGACGGCGGAGTGGATACACTGGCCGAACGATTGGGAATCGGCGCGCGTCACCTTCGCCGCCTTTTTCTGAAGTATCTGGGTGCGACGCCCGTCGCCGTGGCCCAAACGCGCCGCGTTCATTTTGCGAAAAAGCTGATCGATGAGACGCGCCTCCCCATGACCCAGATCGCGATGGCGGCGGGTTTCGGAAGTGTTCGCCGCTTCAACGCCACGTTTCAGAAACTGTACGCCCGCACCCCGCGCGATCTGCGGCGAACTGCCAAACACGAACGTAACGGGCACGAGCCCGGACACTACACGTTCCGACTGGATTACCGGCCGCCCTACGATTGGAATTCGATTATCGGATTCCTCCAGCCGCGGGCGATTCCAGGTGTCGAAACGATCACGCCCGATGAATATTCGCGCACCATTTCGCTCGATGGCAAGCCAGGTGCGTTCACTGTGCGACCCGTGGCGAATCACCTGGAACTCAGTATTTCTTTTCCCGATCCCGCGGCGCTGTTTCGCATTGTCGAGCGCGTGCGTCGCATTTTCGATCTAGGCGCCGATCCGGCTGAAGTTACCGGCTGCTTTAAGCGCGACGAACGATTGCGCGCGCCGGTTCGCCAGTGGCCGGGCTTGCGCGTCCCGGGCTGCTGGGACGGATTTGAGATCGGCGTGCGCGCAATTCTCGGCCAGCAGGTCACGGTGAAAGCCGCATCGACGATGTCCGGCCGTCTGGTCGCGGCCTTTGGTAGCGATACCGCGGGCGGACGACTCTTCCCATCGCCCGACACGCTGGCATCGGTCGACCTCGCGAGTATCGGTCTGACTCGGCAGCGCGCGGCGACGATTCGGGAACTCGCAGAGACGGTAGCGCTGCGGAAAATCGCGCTCGATAACTCCGTCGATTCGGCAGAGTTCGAGAAGCGTATTACTGAGTTACGCGGGATCGGCCCGTGGACGGCTCAGTACATCGCCATGCGACTGGGCGAGCCGGACGCATTTCCATCCGGTGATTTGTACTTGCGCGAATTCGCTCATGAATCGGAAGCGTGGCGGCCGTGGCGCGCTTATGCGGCGATGTACTTATGGAGACAACACGTATGAACTATCAATTTCTTGAGACACCGATTGGCACGCTGCTAATCGCCGGCGACGAGCGGGCCATTCACCGCATCGAATTCCCCAAAAACGGGATGGCAGGCAAACCGCAAACAGGCTGGATCGAATCCGCACGCGGCCCCGTGGGCGACGCAGTACGCCAGTTGCGCGAGTATTTCGCGGGTGAGCGGATAGATTTTGATTTGCCGCTGGCTCCTGAGGGCACCGCGTTCCAACGCGGGGTCTGGAAGCGCCTTGAAGAAATCCCCTACGGGGAGACTATCTCCTATGGCGAGCTTGCCAAACGCGTCGGCAATCCGAAAGCCTCGCGCGCAGTGGGCGCGGCGAATGGGCAAAATCCGATTCCGATCGTGATTCCCTGCCATCGCGTCATCGGCGCGAATGGGAAACTGACGGGCTTCGGGGGAGGGCTACCGACCAAAGAAAAACTTTTGAATTTAGAAAAGGCCGCGGATAAACGCGGATGGACGCAGATAAAACTAACCGTGTGAATCCGCGTGCCCGTGGGCGTGCGAAGCGCATCGGCGTCCATCTGCGGCTAACCCGCGATCGGCCCGTCGCCCGCCGACAGCGCCGCCAGCATCTTCTCGCGTGTCTTCTCCGCGGACGCCACCGCGGAGTCCAGCGCTATCCGATAAACGATCAGCGCGATCGCCATATCCACCGCCAGCACGGCGTAGAGCGCCCACTCGCTTTTGAACGCCCAGCGCGCCAGGTACGCTAGCGCAGCCGGCAGAAACGCGATCGGATAGACCACAAACAGAATCGCCTGAACGCGTCCCGCAGCGCTCGAACGAAATGACGATGAAGGATTCGTCCCGCGCGCATTGTTCACCGACATCAGGTTCCCCGCCCCGAGTAGAAACACGCTGATCACGGCGGCCACCGAATACGCTTCGAGCAGCTTGGCTGCGCTGATCGGCATCCCCAGGATCGCGCAGACCGTCGTTACCGCTAGAATTTCCAACGAGATGAACATCATGGCGCTGATATTCTTTCCGATGAGCACTCGCGAGAACGGAATAGGCGCCAGAAAATAAAACTGCGCAGCCGAGCGGTCAAAGCCGAACGAATTCCAGAAACATACTTCGCTCAGCAGCAGCAATGAATACACACTCACCACCGTCAGGTAGTTCGATCCGATTAGCGAGTGTGACGCGCCTCCGCGGCCCGCCGCCATGGGCAACCAAATCACCAAGCCGAACGTAAAACCCATCAGGAATACCAGCCGGAAGCGCGGCGATCGTGCCAGGAAGCGCAAATCCTTTTCGACCAATGCGCCCAGCGGATCGCGGAACAACGCGGACGGAAGCCGGTAGAAACGTTCCATTAGCCCACCGCGCGACGACGTCCGCACATCTCCCGAACGCGCCGCATCCATATCGAAGCGCAGCGTTCGGGTGAATTGCCAGCGTCCGAACCACAAAGCTACTGCGGTCCATGCCAGCAATAATGCACCGGCGTACAGCACATGCTCCCCGTTCGCGAGCAGCGCCGTCGCGTTCCAGGGTGTTCCGGGTATGTTTCCGTTCGTCACCACAGCGCGCAAACGCGCCTCGGTCTGTGGACCCGCTCGCGACAATAACAACTGCGGCAGGGCCGCCACTAAAATCACCACGAAAAATGCGGCTTCGCGGACTCGCCTGCGAGCTAGTATCCGGACCAGCAAATCGCGAAGTCCAACCGAGAGGAATAAGTTGAAGGCGACATACGGCAGCAGCGCCAGCGCGGACCACCAGGGGATTAACGGGTTCAGCAACATCCCGATCGCGACGCCGGCGAGAAGCATCAGCATCTCGATTCCCGCGGTCACACGCAGCAGCACTTCGACGCCGAATAGTTGTGAAAACGGAATCGGATAGGCTTGCAGTTTTCGCAGATCCAGCGACGCGCCGGTGGCAGCCATCAGCAGCGGGACCACTTGCCAGTACAGAAACACGAGAAACAGGACCGGCGGCAACCCGACGCGTACCAAGCCGACGTTTCCGGGCTGCATTGCAATCCGCGTGAGGAAATACGACGCAGTGCCCCACAGCCCGTACCAGATTACGCCCACCACGGCGATCCATCCGATGCCTCCACCCGGCCGCCGAAGGGAGTTGCGAAGCGTGCGCCATTGCGCCCACACAATCGCGCGTGCGTGCAGCGTCAGAGCCGGTGCAGTCGCGCTGGTCACAACCAATCCAAGGACTCTGCCGCGGTACGGTCGGCACCCACGGCGCGCACGAACGCGTCCTCCAGTGTTTCCGATCCGGTGCGCAGCTCGGACATGGGACCTTCCACCAGCAGCTTGCCGTCGTGAATGATCGCGACGCGATCGCACAGCCGCTCGACCACTTCGAGAACGTGCGACGTAAGGAAGATCGTCGCGCCGTGGCGCACCTGCTCGAGCAGAATGTCTTTCATGAGCCGCGCGCCAACCGCGTCTACGCCCTCGAACGGTTCGTCCATTAGGAACAACTTGGGTCGGTGAATCAATGCCGCCGCCATCGCGACACGCTTGCGCATGCCTTTTGAATACTCGGCGATTAGTTTCTTGGGATGACCGTCCAACTCGAAGAGTTCGAGCAGCTCGAGGGACCGTTCCCGCGCCTGTTTACGCTCCAGTCCGTAAATGCGCCCGACGAATTCTGTGAATTCCCCGCCAGTCAATTGGTCGAAGAGCAGCGTTTCGTCCGGCACCAAGCCGATCTGCTGTTTGATCTCCAGCGCGTTTTCCGGCATGGCGAGCCCCATCAGCCGGATGGTTCCCGAAGTCGGCGGAGCCAAGCCCATCAGCATCTTAATGGTGGTGGTTTTACCCGCGCCGTTGGCCCCCAGGAATCCGAAAAAACAGCCTTGCGGGACGGTGAGCGTCAGTCCGTCGACTGCCGCCTTGGCGCCGTAGACTTTGCGGAGATCGCGAATTTCCAGGGCAGGGGCGAGGTCTGACATGGCGCCCCTTCAGGATAGCCAACCGCGTTATGCTACGTGCATGAAGCGCGCCATTCTATTACTCGCAGTTGCTTCTGTACTTGCCCCCGCGCAATCGATTCGATTGACGCCGGGCAGTCCCGTCACCATAGTTGCTCCGATCAAGCACGTGACGATCGGGAACACCACCATCCGGAACCGATCGGATAAGCAGGTGGTGGGCGTGAAATTCAGCGTCACCTGGGAGGCGCTTCACGAGCCCGTTGTCGCGATCGAACGCGCTTCGGTGGAAATCAGCCCGGGGGGCAGGGCGACGGTGACCGTCCCGATTCCGCCGGGTCAACGCGGCGTGCAAGTCGAAATCGCTGCGGTCGAGTTTGCCGACGGTTCCACCTGGACGCCGTCAAACTAAGTCGACTTAGTTCGCGGCCTGTCCCCTGGTTACCTGAACTTTGGGCGCCGAGAGATACCCGACGATCATGTCCTTCTTACACTCGTTCACGACCAGTTCGTAGGGAATTGTCGCGCGCGAAAGCAGGAGCTGCAACGGCTCATTTACCGTGCGGTCCTTTTTCTCGACTCGTTTATCGTCGGCGATTACTTCAATGGTGTAGCGATTCTTTTTCGGGTCCACCGACTTCAGCAGCACCTGAATATCGCCAACGCGCTGCGGCGTCTTGGTCTTGGGGAGCTTAAACTCGGTGTAATTGCGCTCGCCCAGCGCCTTGAGCGCGGACAGTTCCTTGCCGTTGGTCGCGATCAGGCCGCTCTGCACATTCAGATCACCCTTGGCGCTACGCAGATCGGCGATGGTTTTTTCGAGATCCGCACGATTCGCCGCGGTCGCCGTTTTGACTGTCGCGACTTCCGTCGAAACGCCTTCGATCTTAGTGTTTGCCGCCGCCGCTGAATCCTTTACCTGCGATACTTCCTGACCTACCGCGTCAACCTTTTTGGCCTGTACTTCCTGGGCCTTTCGCAAATCGGCGGCTAACTCGTCGGCATGCTTCAGCGCGTCGACCTTGGCCTGCCCGGCGCTTTGGTTGGCTGCCCGTCGCGCGGCTTCCAGTTCCTTCTTCAGGGATTCAACGTTCTGACGGCTGGTCTGGGTCGAGACGCTCGACGTTTCCTTCACCTTGGAGATCTGATCGAGAATCTGGTCCTTGGTCGTCGCCAGTTCCGTGCGCAATTGACTAACTTGATAAAAGAGATATCCAGAGGCCGCCAACAGGACCACCACCGCGCCAAATAGAATCGGAATCTTGGCGCCGGAGCTCGGCATCTGCACCACAACCGGCTGGCTCGGAACGTACGTCGGCGCCGGTCCGGAGGCGGGAGCGGAGCTCTGCGACTGGGGAGGCGGATCGTCCTTTGGAATGAGATGCATCGAGACTCCTTTAGGCCTATATTAGCACCCGTTATAAGGATGCCCCAAATGGCTGTTAGGTTTACAGGAAAAAACGTCGCTAGGCGGGCTGCAGCAGTTCCTCGGCATACAACGCCCCGGCCGGGGTATCTTCATGCTTGAAAAAGACATAAACATCGCGGCCGTCCGCCACCTGACGACGTGCCCGCTCGCCGATTTCGCGGCGGTCCTCCGGCGAATAGTCCTCCTTGCGGAGCCGTACGTACACAAACGGCGCGGTAATGACTTCCGGCACTTCAAACTTTTCTGATTCCGCGAGACACAGGGCTACCCCGTGCTTTTCGAGCAAACGATACACCTCATCCACCAGCCAGGTCTGGTTGCGAAACTCGAAGGCACAGCGAATATCCGGCGGCAGCCTTTCGAGAAACGCCGTCAGCAACGCGACGTCGGCCTTCATGTTCGGTGGCAACTGGAATAAGACCGGGCCCAGCCGTCGCGTCGCCCGCAACGGATCGATCGCCTTGAAGAACACGGGAGTGAACTCGTGTTCCTTTAGCCGCAGGATATGCGTAATTCGCTGGTGCGCTTTGCAGGCGAAGCAGAATTCGTCGGGCGTCGCCGCCACCCAATTCGCGAGTGTCGACGCCGAGGGCAACTGGCGAAACGTGTAGTTAACCTCCACTGCATTCAGCCGCGTGGCGTAGTGTTTAAGGAAATCCTTTTGCGGGAGCTTCGCGGGATAAAAATCGGGTTTCCAGGTCGGATACGCGAATCCGGAGGTACCTGCAAAAAGGCGCGGCATTTCCTGACATCATCGCGCACCAGCTAACCGCCGCGTAATCTATCCACGGCCCACGTTATCGCCTGGACCATCGTGTCTACTTCCCGACCACCACAATCGAAAACGAATCCGGCAGCATCGGCCCGCGCCCCGCGCGACCACCCGCGGGCGGCGGTGTCGCCGGTGGACCATACTCAGCAGCGATCAACAGAATACGCTGCGTCTTGCTGTCGAAAGCCAGTGTCTTCGCACCACGCATGGTCGGCAGCGATTGCGCTACTTCAAAACTGGTGGGGCTGCTCTCCTTAATGACGTTCAAGGTGCCGTCGCCATTCGAACTGTACGCTTCCATCGTCGCCGGATTGAAGACCGCGCCGTCCGTCCCGCTCCCGATCGGCATACTGGCAAGGATCTTGCCGGTGTCCGCGCTCAAAATCACGACGTTCTGTGGATTGCGGCACGTCGCGAACAGAATGCGATTCTTCAGATC
>DASYPO010000242.1:0-9945 GCA_036006545.1 Bryobacteraceae bacterium | reverse complement strand
CTATAGAAACCTGGATTTTCGGAAAAACTCGTTGTCTTCAGACCGATACCGCGACGCTCGTCGCTAAACGTTGACCCGTAGCTCGTTATCAACTCGTAGGCGCCGTTTGTCCCATAAAGCTCGGCACTCGAAGGTGCTTCTGCTAGACTGTTCCCTTCGCACATGCGCCTTTGGGCATCTATAGCCGGTCACATCCCGGCGCTCCTCTGTTTCGGATTCGCGTGGTACCAGGGAATCGCGCACTCGCAGATCTCCGCACCCAAGCCGGCGAGCAAAACGCTCAAGCTTTCGACCGGCAAGGAGATCTATCAAGCCGCCTGCATTGGGTGCCATGGCCCCGACGGAAAAGGCCAGCCGAAAACCACCAGCGGATTCGAGCCCCCGGCGACTTTCCCCGATTTCTCGGATTGCCGCGGCACCACGCCCGAGCCCAACGATACCTGGCGGACCATCATTCACCTGGGAGGGCGCGGCCGGGGGTTCTCGGACATTATGCCGTCCTTTACCGAGGCCCTCTCGGGCGATCAGATCGAGAAAGTCATCCTGTACCTGCGGGAATTCTGCAAGGAACCAAGCTGGCCGCGCGGCGAGCTGAATTTTCCCAGGGCGATCGTCACCGAGAAAGCCTACCCCGAGGACGAGGTCGTGCTCACGACCTCGCTGGATACCAACGGCTCCTCGCAGACCAACACCGTGGTTTATGAGAAGCGCTTCGGCGTCAGGAATCAGTTCGAGGCTCAGGTTCCGATCGTCGTCCAACGCCAGGATGCCGGTGGACGGTTCGGAGGAATCGGCGATGTGACCCTGGGAATGAAGCGGGTGATCGCCAGCAGCCTGCGCACCGGCTCCATCTTCAGTTTGTCGGGCGAAGTGACGCTTCCCACCGGGAACCGGACGCACGACATCGGCACCGGAACCACCATCTTCGAGGGGTTCGCAGCCTTCGGCCAGATGCTGCCTCGCAACAGCTTTGTCCAGACGCAGGTGGGCACAGAACAACCGACTGATACGACGAAAGCGCCGCGAGCCGTCTTCTGGCGGACGGCCGTGGGTAGCAGCGTTGCGAAGAAAAACTTCGGGCGATTATTTACGCCGATGGTCGAAGTGATCGCCGACCGCGATCTGGTGCGGGGCGCGAAGACCAACTGGGACGTGATGCCGGAAATGCAGGTAACGCTCAACAAGCGGCAGCACATCCGCGCCGCCTTCGGCGTGCGGTTCCCAGTGACAAATACCGGCGGGCGGACCACCCAGGTCGGGTTTTATCTGCTATGGGACACGTTCGATGGAGGCTTGTTCGATGGCTGGAGGTAGATTCGCGGCGCTGCTGTTGGTCTGTTCGGCCGCTGGGTGGGCCGCGGATGCGAAAACCAAACCTCTGGGGCCGCAGTTCCAAACTTCAGACCGCTGCATCGGCTGCCACAACGGACTGACCACGCAGGCGGGCGAAGACATTTCCATCGGATTCGACTGGCGCGCCACCATGATGGCGAATTCCTCGCGTGATCCGTACTGGCAGGCGGGTGTCCGCCGCGAGACGATCGATCATCCCGAATCGAAGGCGGCGATCGAGGATGAGTGCGCGAAGTGCCACATGCCGATGGCGCGCTACCAGGCTCATTTGGGGAAGCGCGAAGGCGAAGTGTTCTCGCACTTGAAGTTCGACTTGACCGACGACGGCGATCGGCTGGCGGCGGACGGCGTGTCGTGCTCGCTGTGCCACCAGATCGGCAAGGAGAAGCTCGGCACCCGCGATAGTTTCGTGGGCGGATTCGTGATCGATCCGCCGACGGCCGAGGGAGAGCGGCCCGAGTACGGTCCCTTCAAGATCGAAAACGGCTTGACGCGGGTGATGCGGAGCTCGTCGCGCGGCTTTCGACCGACGGAGGCCTCGCATATTCGCCAGTCGGAAGTGTGCGCGACCTGTCACACGCTCATTACCAAGGCGCTGGGTCCAGGCGGCAAGGTAATCGCGGAGTTTCCGGAACAGGTTCCTTATCAGGAATGGCTGCACAGCGAATTTCGTGAAAAGCAAAGCTGCCAAGCGTGCCACATGCCGGTGGTGAAGGAAGACGTTGCGATCACGAACGTGCTGGGCACGCCGCGGGAAGGCGTTTCGCGACACGTGTTCGTTGGCGGGAACTTTTTCATCCTGCGGATGCTGAACCGCTATCGCGACGAGCTGAGCGTCGCGGCTCTGGCGCCGGAAATGGAAGCAGCGGTCGAACGAACCGTGACACATCTTCAGACGCAGACTGCCCGTATCGCAGTTAACGGGGCGGGTATGCGCAGTGGACGATTGGAGTTCGATGTCGCGGTCGAGAACCTGGGCGGACACAAGCTGCCGACCGCATATCCATCGCGCCGTGCCTGGCTGCATGTGGTTGTGCGCGACCGGAATAATCGCGTGGTATTCGAATCGGGTGCGGTCAACGCCTCGGGCGCGATTCAGGGCGCGGATGGCGACGCCGATCCGAAGAAATTCGAGCCGCATTACACCGAGATTCGCAGTGCCGATCAGGTGCAGATTTATGAATCAGTCATGTCGGACTCGGCGGGCACGCCGACCACGGCGTTGCTGCAGGCGGTTCGCTACCTGAAAGACAATCGGCTCTTGCCGCGGGGGTTCGATAAGCGGTCGGCCGACCAGGAAATCGCGGTGGTGGGTGGAGCGGCCGACGATGCGGATTTTATGGGCGGCGGAGATCGGGTGCGGTATTCCGTGGATGTGGCGGGTGCGGAAGGCCCGCTGCAAATCGAAGCCGAGCTGATGTTCCAGCCGATTTCTTTTCGATGGGCGGCGAATCTGAAATCCTACGATACGGCGGAGACGAAACGCTTTACGTCGTACTACGACGCGATGTCGTCGAAATCGGCGGTGAAATTGGCAGGTGCCACAGCTTCCTTTGGTCGCGGCTCCGAATCGAAGAACTGAGCCGTGACCAACGGAGCTGCTGCCTAAGCAAGCTGCACGTTACGTCCGTGGAATCCCGCGGTCGCGACCCGCACCCGCTTTCCGCCCGGCCAGAACGTCAGGTCGACGGCGGCTTCGGGAACGCTCGGGTCGGGCTCCATCGCGAGCCACGCCAACGGTGCTTCGTCGGTTGCGCGCTCGCCGGCTGCGGTGAGGATTTTCTCGAAGCGCGCCCGCGAATCGTCCGAAAGATACATCAGCATGATCGAGTGGAACAGCACAGTTGCGACTCCGGGCGCCGGCCGCGCGAGCTGCTGCTCGGTCCACTCCACCGCGTCCGCCTGGTCCAGCGTCGCCGGAACGTCGCGGGCGATCGAGATCGCACGGTCGAGTTCCTGGAATCGCTCAGTCTGATCCGGCCAGACATACGATAGGAGCGTGAGTCGTCCCTGATCGTTTAGTTCGATCGGTGACAAATCGCAGCCCCGCCGTTCGGCGACTTTAATAGGTTCCGGGAGCGGCTGGCGAAGATTCAGTCCGGCGCTGCACCCGATCTCGAGCAAGCGCAGGGGCAGCGTTGTCCGGCGCGCGATTTCGAGAAACCCAGGCAGCAGCGCGCCGCTTCGTCCCACCTCATTGGTCTGCACGGTCGGCGGGATTGTTTCGGGGAGCGGACCACGCTCGATCGCCATCCAGGCCTGCTCAGGGTCGGCGATGCCGCCGCAGGACGGATAGCATCGCGCCAGTTCCGGAAGCTTACCGGCGAGTGCCTGACGATGCAGCGCGGAGAGAAATCGGAGGTGCAGCAGGGATCGTCGCGGCTCGGCCAAATACGGTTCGAGCGCAACCCACATCTTGCCGCCCGCGTCTAAGTCCTGCGCGATTCGTTCGAGCAGCGATGCGTACAGTGGCGATCCGAGCTTCGCGCACCACCCGGCTTGCATGCGATGGGAATCGATCAGCTCTTCGCGTGTCACGCCAACATTTTATCCGCTACTGTGGTCGCGGCTCTGTTATGCGCGGCGATTAGTTGTGCAGGCCGGGCCAGTTGTGCATTGCGTCCTCGATCCACTTCGCCTGATCCTTCTCCCATTTCCTCTGAATGTCGCGATTGTAATTGAGGTATAGTTTTCCGGCGACGATCTTCCAGGCTTCGGGATCGGTGTCCGCTGTGTAATTATGGCCAACCGCCCACGCGCAGTAGCCGCCAAACTGAGGCGCGTATTTCGCGGGCTCGGCCGCAAACATGTCACGATCTGACGCACTGGCGAACCACCACGTGGCTCCGCCCCACGCGTGGGTGAACTCCGCGGTTCCCTTCACAGGTTTCGACTGCGTGAAATAGGCGACTGGATCGTAACCCTTAATCGCCACTTTCTGGCTGTTCTTGTTGACCGGATCAACCGGGCTTTTCGCATGGACGAGCGTGACGCCAGCCAGGCACATCGCCGCAAACGCATTGAAGAGTCTCATGCTACTGAATGACGACCGGACGCGCGGCTATTCCCTATTTCACGCTCAGCAGAAACTTTTCCAGGCTGCGATTAAATCGCGACGGATCGTCGATCATCAGGAAGTGCCCGTAACCGCGCCACACTTCGGCGCGGAAATTGGGAAAGAAGGCGTGAAATCCATCCGTCTTAAAAGCCTGGCCAGGTTTCACCGCGCCCATCGCGAGCACCGGAATCGGATACGACTCCGCCGACGGCGGCCGATCCAGCTCGGACGGACTCGAAACTGCGGCGACGCGCACATGCTCGGGAGTCGCCATCATTTTGCGGCGAATCTCGTCGCGCTGCTCGGGGCGCGTGTAGCGGCTGAAAAATCCCTCGATTCGAGCGGCGAAGTTGCGCTCGCCATCGGGCCCGGCAAGCGAATCAGCGCGTGCGGCCAAGCGAGCCGCGTAAGCTTCGCGGTCGGCGGGACCATTGGGTTGCGCCATGGGAAAGGTCGCGTCGACAAAAACGATGCCTTTCACTTTTTCCGGGAAGAGTCGCAGGAACGCATGGATTATGATCCCGCCCAAGCTGTGGCCGACCAATACGGCGCGATCGACGTCAGCGTCGCGCATCGCGGCTTCCACGCCTCGCGCCATGTGATCGGCGGGGTAGGGAATCACCGGCTTATCGCTGCGGCCGTGGCCCGGTAGATCGATCAACAGCGAGCGATGCTTGCGATACACCGGCGACTGGCTGCGCCAGAACGTGAGATCGCAGGCCCAGCCGTGAATGAAAACTACCGCGTCTTTGCCGGTGCCATAGCTTTCGTAATGTACCCGTGCGTTGTCGAGGCGGGCGAAATGTGAGGGGCTGTCTGCCGCGAGCGAGGCCGCGGGCACTAGAAAAGCAGTTAAGAGGAAATGCAATCCCATCGCGCAGCGGCTACAATCGAATAATACCAATGCCACGCGGTACCGCCACAATCTTTGCGTTCATTTCCGCTCTACTTCCGGCTTTCGCGCAGGAAAGAGCAGCAACTCCTGTCCAATCCGGCGCGCAACCTGCAGCCGTGAAACCGCCGCGTCCGCCTTGCGGCCTCCGAACGCCGGAGCTGGGTTGGCATGCCGAAGCGCAGTTCATCGCAGGAATCGACGGGACCAAATTCACCGAGTCGATGAGTCCCGAACAGCGCGTGGCGTGGAATCATTACTCGCGCGCCGGCGGCGCCGACTGGAAACGCGTAAAGTCGCAGTATCTCGATCGCATCGACGATTGGCGCAAAACCAGCCTCGCGGGCGTGCCGAGCGGTACGGCATTTTATCCCTTCAGCGGTCCCGACGCAGCCAACGTACTTCGATTTTTTCCCGACGCCCGCGAATACCTGATGATCGGCCTGGAGCCGGTGGGTTGCATTCCCACCAGCCCGTCGGACTTCGCGGCCAGCTATTGGCCGAACCTGCGCCAGAGCCTGCAATCGGTAGTCGCGATGGGGTTCTTCAAGACGGACGACATGCGCAAGGATTTTTCGGCGGACGGAGTGGAAGGCGTCCTGCCTGCGCTGCTGTTTTTGGTGGCGCGCAGCGGCTACACGGTTACCGATGTGGTGCCGGTAATGATCGGCGCGGAAGGAAGAGTGGTCGTGGCTGGCGGACCGGCGCGGGCGGAAACGCGCGGCGTCACTATTAAGTTCGAAGACGAAAGGCGCAACTCGCGCGCGTTGACCTATTTCTCGCTGAACCTCCAGGATTCGAGCCTGAAGCGCAAGCCCGGAACCGTGCAGTATCTGAGCGGACTGCCGAAGCCGACGACGCTGGTGAAATCGGCCTCCTACCTGATGCACAAGAAATATTTTTCGACCATCCGCGAGATGATCCTGTCGCGCAGCGTGGCAATCGTGGAAGACGACTCGGGGATTCCGTACCGCTTCTTCGACAAGAAAGTGTGGGACGTGCGCTTGTATGGCCGCTATACCAAGCCGATTCAGATGTTCGACGCATGGTTTCAGGACGACCTGAAATCGGCGTTTGGCGAGGATGGTAAGGTGGAGGCGCTCGAATTCGGGATCGGGTATAAATACCGTCCGAAAACGTCGACTCTGATTCTGGCACGCCGGCGCGGCTAGGCTTAGGTTTTTCGCTGTCCGCTGTCCGCTGTCCGCTGTCCCCTGTCCGCTGCCTTACTTACAGTCTTTTACCGCGACCCCTGGTATACTTGGCGTAGTTTGACCCTCAGAGGACCCCTCATGCGAAAAATCTTTGCAGTAACTCTTTTGTCTGTGGCTGCGTTTGCGACCCAGGCTATGGCCGCGACGAATTTCAGCGGTGAATGGAAGCTGAACTTGAGCAAGAGCGACTACGGCCCGGTGCCGGCTCCCGAAACGATGGAGCGCTCGATCCAGCAAACGGACACCACCATTACTTCCAAAACCCATCAAAAGGGCGCCCAGGGAGAAACCAGAACCGAGACCAAGTACACGTTGGATGGCAAAGAATGCATCAACACGGCTGGTGGATCGACCTCCAAGGGCACCGCTAAGATGGAAGGCGACAAGCTGATCATCGAGAGTGTGCGGGATTTTCAGGGCACCGAACTGAAGTCCAAGGAAACCTGGTCGCTCTCTGGTGGCGGAAAAGTGTTGACCATTAACAATCACATTATGGTTCAAGGGCAGGAACTGGACCTGGTGGTCGTGCTCGACAAACAGTAGAAAAAACTTAAGGAGACTCTCTGGCGATGAAAAAGATCACGACCTTCGTTTTGCTGGTCGCGGCCCTGGCCTCGTTCGCGGTGGCTGCCGACAAACCCAACTTCTCGGGCGACTGGAAGATTGACAACGACAAGAGCAATTTCGGCCCCATGCCGCCGCCCAATTCGCTGACACGCAAGATCACCCATGCGGATCCGGCTGTGACGATGGACGAGGCGACCAGCGGCGCGCAGGGCGACATGAAGCGCAGCGTGAAGTACGACACCACCGGCAAGGAAACCACCAACGAAATGATGGGCCAAGCCACCAAGAGCACGGCGGCGTGGGACGGATCCAAGCTGGTAATCACCACCAAGGCCGATTTCGGAGGCACCGAGATCAAGTTGGTAGATACCTGGACTCTGTCGGCCGACGGCAAGTTGTGGACCGACGTGCTGCACATCGTCAGCCCGCAGGGTGAGTTCGACATCACCTACGTTCTGGCCAAGCAGTAACGATGGCCAAACTGGCGCTGGTCTACGGGATGCGCCTGCTGCCGGCGGATGAGCTGGATCAGGTGTCGGACGCGGAGATTCTGCTGAAGAACGGCAAGAAGGCGAGCGTCACCATGCACCTGATCGAAGGCGGCGAGAAGGAAATCCGCGAGCAGTTGGATCAATCGCTCGACGCATTTTTCGAATTCTATCCGGAGATCTGACTCTATGCTGGCACGAGTAGCGATGGTTGTGATGCTGGCCGCGGGCGTGGTCGCCGCGCAGGACACAGTGAACGCGGGTGTCTACCAAGGCACTTTCAAGGGCGGCGGCGGCGACGGCGGCTTTCGATTGACGCTTGCGCCCGACGGCAAAGGCGCGCTCAAGGGCGACGTCATGTTCACCATGGCTGGCCAGGAAGTGCCCTGCAAGACTACGTCTCTGAAGATCGACGGCGCGAGCCTGAAGATCGTTTACGAATTCGACCTGCAAGGTACCAAGCTGCAATCAGCGGTCGAGGGAAAGCTCAAGGGCAAGACGCTCGAAGGTACCTATAAGACGACCATTCCAGGCAGCGACGACGCAGTGGATCAGGGAACCTGGAAGGCGTCGTCGGGCGGTTGATCGCCGGTGGTAGAACGGAACGTGTTCGCCCCTTTACATACCGGCGCTGAGTTTTGTCGGAACTCTCGCCGTGGTTGTTGTCGGGTTCCTGTACAACAACAGTCGCATCACTGATCTGCGCAGCAGCCTTGAAAAGTTAGTTGGGGCACACAGTCAAACCAACGATGCCAACCTGCGTCGCGTCGAAGGCCTCTTGTTGCACAAGTTCGCTGAGCTGGACAACCGATTAAGCCGAATGGAGTCTCAACTCGGGCACTAACTCCGCCTAGAAGTCGAGCGAAAATCCGATCTGCAACCCGAAGCGCGGGCTCTCGCCGAACTGGCCGATGATGCCCCCGAAATCCAAGGTCAGATTGTCGCGCAAGCTGTACTTTCCCCCGATCTGCTGTTGCAGCGCCGCGCGATTCTGGGCGCCTCGCTGGGCGAAAGCGCCATTGACCTCGACCCCCAGCGATAACCGGGGCGCGAATTGCCGAGTCAATGACGCGCCACTCAGGTAAACCAGTCCGGTGGACCGCAGACCGACCACGCCGGTCAGATTGTTTCCAGTGAAGAGCACGCCTTGGTTGATCCGCAGTGTGTTTCGCGCAGACAGATGCTTTTGCGCGACGACAACCAAACGATGGTCGACGATGCCCGAACCAAGCTGCGTGCGCGTCTCGCCGGTCGGCAACTCGACCGCGTAGGCGATCGTCAGCCCAGGCCACTTGGAGCCTTGCGCCTCGCGACGGAAATTCCACTTGAGGGTAAGATTCGTGTCGCCGATTCCATACGGCACGCGCGGACGAACGGTATTGCGAGCATTGACGATCACGATGTGCGGACTGTCGACGCCCAGTTCGAATCCGTCGAATAAGCCGTAGTTAAGCTGGTAGACCAGTGTGTTCTGTTGGCGATTGGGAAACGCGGAGGTCGGGAGGAACGAATACTGATTGCTCAACTCAAAATGGAACTTGCGCTTCGGCGTGACATCGGCATCGTCGGTGAAAAACGGTTGTTGAGCCGATGCGGACCAGCCGACAGCCACCAGCACGATAATGTTTTGGATTCTTATCTGCGTATATCTGCGTCGATCTGCGGCTAAGTTTTCTTGGGTGCCGATTCCACCATCTGCCGGACGCGATCCAGTTCTCGCCGCAGCCTGCGCTCGCGCAAAGCGAGCATCACCACGTAGATCACGACCAGCGTCCACGCCGCGCCGAAGCCGTAGAACATGTATCGGAAATTGCGAGCTTCCTTGATCGCCGACCGGTCGAACAGTATTTGAAGAACGGCGGGCGAAGTGGTCGGCACTTCCACGTTCGCAAATCCAACATCTTTGAAGCCGCTGGCTTTGGCGATCAGGCGGTAAGATCCGGGCGGCGCTTGGAGCGTGTAGTGGCCGCGGTCGTCACTGGTCGCCTCGACTTGCGTTCCATTGGATTCGTCGACCAGGGTGATCCGTGCGCCGACTAGGGCGGCTCCGTCCTCGTCGCGGACCACGCCGCTGAGTTGCGTGCCCTGTGCGAACAGAGTCGCTGCGCCGAGCGCAAATGCGCATAGGAGTTGTCGCATAGTGTGGTTAGTAGGAATGCGCCGTGCGGCGCAGCGAGTCGATTTCATTGGAAAATTCCTGCTGGCGCATCCGCACCATGATCGCCACTACGGCGAGACACAGAAAGGCAAGCACATTCCAATACGCAGTCGCCTGCCACCCTGGAGCCATGCCGCCGCCGCCGCGAATCGATAGCACGGGGCCGGGATGCAAGGTTCGCCACCACTCGATCGATTTGTACACAATGATCGCGT
>DASYPO010000241.1:0-6571 GCA_036006545.1 Bryobacteraceae bacterium | reverse complement strand
TGGGGTAGGTCGGAAGGCCCGACGTAAGCGTGTAAGTTTGAACCTGTATCCCATTCTGAGTAATCGCCGTGCCCGTGAGAATCGATGGCGTGCGCCCATGGAACGTGCCGTAACCGCCGCGAAGCGCCGCACGCCCGGTCGCGCCCAGCTTGTAAGCGAACCCGAAGCGTCCTGCCAGATTGTTGTGATCGAGATTAATGCGGCTGGTGTCGAGCCCCAGCGCGGCCAGACCCGCATCCGGGTTCTTCACCGCTGGTTGCGCATAGTTGAAGAAATCGTAACGGATACCGTAATTCAAGGTCAGCGATTGATTGACGCGCCAGCTATCCTGCGCGTAGAAAGCGTACTCGCCCACGTTTGGCTCGGAAAGCGGGCCCGCCGTTCCCGTGCCCGCGAAAGCCTGCGTGAAGCTGAACGGGATCTTGTTGGCGAAATTGGCGTAACTCGTGAAAGTATAGGACCCGCTGAAATTGCCGGGGAAGAAGTTGCCGATGCGCTGAAAATTCAAATCGAACCCAATTTTGTAGTTGTGGCTGCCGCGGACCAATGCCAGGCTTTCGGCCCATTGAGTCGTCTTTGCATTGGTATAGCGCGGGCTGAAGTTGTTCCGCCCGATACTCAGCGCAGTGACGCCACCCTGCTGGACCACCGCCTCTGGATCGGCGGAGTTGGCCTCGCCCGGTTCGTTGTCGCGCGTGTAGGTGAGCCGAGACTCAAGCACTGCTTTAGAGGACAGCACCAAAGTATGGGTGCCGCTGACGTTATCGCTCGTGACCTTGCTGTTTCCGGTGTGAACCTGCGCGCTGGTCTGCCCGCCGTTTTCGAAGTTCACGCCGGTGAAGCGATTGGCGTTGTAGCGCACGGTGAGGCGCTGTTTGTCGTTGATGTTGTAGTCCACTTTGCCGAGGTAAACGTCGTTATTCAGACCCTGCCCGTAGGACACGATGAATGGTTGGAGCAGAGCCAATCCAGCCTGCGACGCCGCATCGGACGGCGCGGCAGCGCCCGGAATTACGGTAACCGGCGTGGTGTTGCGCTGGCCGTCGTAATCGAAAAAGAAGAACAGCTTGTTCTTGGCGATCGGACCGCCGATGTTCCCGCCGAACTGGTTGAAATGATAAGCGCCTTTGCGGATGTTGCGCTGGTTATTGATCCAGGTGTTGGCATTCATGGCCTTGTCGCGGAAGAACTCGAAGGCCGCGCCGTGAAACTCGTTGGTTCCGCTTTTGGTGACCACGTTGATAACACCGCCGCCGGCGCGCCCGATTTCAGCCGCGTAGCCGTTGGTCGAGACCTGAAATTCAAGCACGGCGTCCTGGCTGAAGCTGTACGGATTGCGACCGGTTCCGGCGCGACCGGTGGATTGGCCGAAGAACACGTTGTTGGCATCCGATCCGTCCACTTGGAGGCTGTTCGATGTGCCGCGCTGCCCACCGAAGCTGATATCGCCGCTGCGGGTGGGATCGCGGACCACGCCGGGTGTGAGCAGCGTGAAGTCGAGGAAGTTGCGCCCGTTGATGGGCAAGTCGGCGACCGCCCGTTCATTAACGACCGTCGAGGTTTGGGAACGCGAAGTTTCGACCAGCGGGACATCGGCAGTGACGCTGACCGATTCGGCGGTCGCGCCGATCACCAGACGGACATCGAGCGTCGCCACGGCTCCCACGGTGAGCGAGATGGCGGTGAGTTTCGCGGCCTTGAAGCCTTGCGATTCGACGGTTACCTCGTACGGTCCGGAGGGTAGAGCGGTGAAACTGTAGAATCCGGCGGTGCTGGATTCAGTGGAGCGCGTAAAGCCAGTTGCGGTTTGGGTGGCGGTCACTTTGGCTCCCGTTACTGCCGCGCCAGAGGGATCCGTCACCGTTCCATTGAGGGTTGCGCCGCCGATTTCCGACTGGGCGAATGCCGCCGAGGAAAGCAGTCCGACACTTAGGGCCATGCACAAGGTCAAACGAGACATGCTGCTAGTTTACCGCGACACTTTTACACGGGGATTACGTAGGTGAGCCGCGCTTACCTGACGAAAAAACTCTTCTTGTCGATCTTCGCGTCGACGGCCACATCGAAAAACCCGATCATCATTTCTTCCCAGCTCTGCTGCCCGTAGCGCACGTCGGCGGTGGGATCGGGATTGCGGGGGTTACGAGCGGAGTTGTCGTAATGCGCGGTCGCCCGTAGCGGCGTGCCCTTCGGGAGCGCGATCGGCGTCGCCAGACGATACGTCAGTTGCCAGTTGAACTTGTAATCGCGGACGCGGAGCAGCGTCTCGGGCTGGCCATCGTCGCGCAGACGCGTGTATTCAAACGCCGTGCCACGCAAGTGCATGTGAGGGAAAAACCCAAGTAGCAGTGCTTCGTTCGGAAGCGTGCCCACGGCCGTGACGCGATAGTCGCGCTCGCCTGCCGGGATCAGGAACCGATCGTTATTAAGTTGCAGAGTCAGTACTCGCCGCGCGGGCGGCTCTGCCGCGAACTTCAGCGCGATGCTAGTGCGGTCGCGCGCAGGCGTTCCGGTAGGCGTGTAGTGGATCTCGAAAACCAGATCGGCTCCCGCGGGAATCAGCTTGGCCATGCCGTCGGGCCACGTATCGGGCGCGCTTCCCGGGGCCCACACGCTCAGAATGTCCGACTTGGTGGGACCCTTGATCCACGTGTCGCCCGGGTCTCGGATGTAGACCACGACGTGATGCACCACGCTTCGCACGCCCGGGCGCACTTCCGCTGCTTGAATCCAGCGATCCTCGCGAAAGCCAGTCGACACGACGAAAGACTGATATTCCAGCGCGCCCGCCGCAGGCACATCGAACGCTCGTGGGATGGAGAGCGTCGCGTCCGGCGAATCCAGATTTCCGCGCGCAGGCCAGACCCGCACAGCGGGCGCTTCGCGAGACTCACCCTTCCGCGCCCCAGTTTCCGCCCAGCGCGCCAGCGTTTCAATTTCGACCGGGCTCAACGATCGATCGTTCGCGAATTTTCCGCAGCATGGATCGGCGAACCATGGCGGCATTTTGCGCGATCGCACCGCGTCGCGAATCCCCTTGGCCCAGGGGCGCGTCTGCTCGAAGGTCGCGAACGGCATGGGCGCCATTTCGCCCGCGCGATGGCACTCCTGGCAGCGCTTCTGAAGAATCGGCAGAACGTCGCGATAGAACGTCGGATCGACCGCGAAGAGCCGCATCGCAAAGAACGCGACTATGCAGGCGCGCATCATGGCGACTTGGCGACCGGCGGCGCGCCCTCTTTCAGCTCGACCCGTGAGTGATGAATTCCGTAATCCCAGGTGATTAATCCGTAGTGCGGCGACCTCATCAGCGCGGCGGCTTCCGGATCGTGAATCCAGCGGGTTCGCGTAGCCTGATTCACGCGAATGTTCTCCAGCGCGCCGATCACTCCGTAAGACGCGAAATTCTCCGGAACGCCGTCGAAAATGTAGGTGTCGATTTCCGGATGCGCCTCGGCGAAAGCCGCGACCGGCCGGAACCACAAACGCCGGTCATTGGCAAGCTTCAAGTGCTCCGTGCGCAGAGTGCGCAGATGCGAGTAATTCCACGGAATCCAGACCGCGAAGAACAGCAGTAGCCATGCCGGCCGCTTGACTGCCGACAACGCGATCGCGAGACCAGCCAACGGCAGGTAGA
Organism: Bryobacteraceae bacterium; assembly: GCA_036006545.1. GTDB lineage: Bacteria > Acidobacteriota > Terriglobia > Bryobacterales > Bryobacteraceae > Palsa-187. The sequence continues at coordinate 2,934 of DASYPO010000241.1, read as the reverse complement.
AATAGGCTGCAAAGAGACGGCCCGGCAGCACCAGCATCATGCCGAAGAACGCGAAGAACATCAGCACGCCGAACCAGACTTTGCGATTGCGGAATATGAATGGGATCGCGAGGATCGACAGTCCGGCCCAGGGAATGAAGAGAAGTTGGGCCGCATAGAACTTCGTGGTTTTCTGGAGGGCCGCGATCGTGAAGCGCAGCGAGTAGTCGTTATCGCGTCCGGCATTTTCGCGTATGGCCTGCACTCCCATCAGAACGCTGATCGCGAAAAACGGCAGCACGCGTTTCCATTTGCGCTCGCCGAGCCAATATTCGTAAGCGGCCAGTACCACCGGCAATGCAATCGCGATTTCCTTCGATTTCAGCGCCAGCCAGAAGGAAATCAGGCTGACGATCACATAGCCGCGTACGTACGTGATCAGGCTGAGGAGGATAAACGTGGTGCAAAGAAGCTCGAAAATGTACATCGTGTTCCAGAAGACGTCGAACGTCGCCATGGAGAATGTGAACAGCAGCGCAGCACCGCAGGCGGCGCCGGGCGCTGCGCCAAGCAGCATCGCAAGCCAGAAAACCAGGCCCACGTTGACCAGGTGAATGGCGTGAATCCCCGCGATGTATTTTTTGATCTCGAGGTCGGCGGTGCGCACCATGATCCAGTAGTAGGCATGCGCCGCGGCACGGAAATTCTCCGCGCCACCTAGACGCGGCAGCACTAGCGCGTGGAGGTAATAGGTCCCCTCCGCTTCGCGTGCATTACCCATGTGATCCAGATCGTCGTCGCTGAAGAAACTGTGGTATGCCCCGCGATTTACATTCAGAAAGAATAGCGCCAGCGCCACGAAGAATACGCACAGTGCGATTTTGCCCGCCGTTGTCATGCGTGCTGTGTTTAACTGAATAGGTTTGACGACCGCATCTGGCATTCCCTTGATTGTGGCATCCGAACTTAGGCATACGCACCGGGCGGAACTGATCGCGTGAGCGCGACTGTAGCAAGCCTGCGGGCACTGCGGGTGCATCAGTGGGTAAAGAATTTGTTGGTGCTGGCGCCCGTGGTTTCGTCACACCAACTGGCACGCACCGAAGTATTGGAGAAGGCTGGGATCATGCTGCTGGCCTTCTGTCTGTGCGCATCCGGCGCATATTTGGTCAACGATCTGGCAGACGTAGACTCCGACCGGCAGCATCCGGTGAAGAAGTCGCGGCCGTTCGCAAGCGCAGCGCTGCCGCCCGCCTTTGGTTACGTAATGGGTCCGCTGCTTATGCTGGGTGGCATCGCGCTCGGCCTGCTGCTGCCGCGCGAAGCTCTGAGCGTGTTGATCGCTTATTGCGCCATTACCTTGATTTACAGCCTGTGGCTGAAGACCAAAGCATTAATGGACGTGTTTGTTCTAGCCGCGTTGTACACGTTACGGGTAGTGGGTGGCGGAGTGGCCTGCGGGATCGAACTATCCTCCTGGCTCCTTTCCTTTTCGATGTTCACGTTCTTGAGCCTGGGATTCTGTAAGCGCGCGGCCGAATTGCATAATCTTGCGGGCCGCGGCGAGGATGCGGCGCAAGGCCGCGGCTATCGCTCGACCGACCTTCCGCAGATCAACGCGTTTGGCGTCGCCAGCGGATTTCTCGCAACGCTGGTGCTAACGCTCTACATGAACAGCGATCAGATCCGCGTGCTGTACGCCCGACCCTGGTTGGTGTGGCTGCTTTTCCCGTTGATGCTGTACTGGATTACGCGCATGTGGATCCTGTGCTGGCGCGGCGAAATGAACGAAGATCCGGTGTGGTTCGCGGTGCGCGATCCAGCGACCTGGCTGATCGTGGCGGCGAGCGGCGTCGTGCTCTACGCGGCGGCTTTGAAATGAACGGGCCGACTTACGTTCACGCGAACGGCGTCGACCTCGCGCTGTGGGAGCGGCCCGGCCCGGAGCCCGCGATTCTTTTCTGTCACGCCACTGGATTTCACGCGCGCTGCTGGGACCAAGTGATCGCCCGCGTCCCCGAGCGCCGGTGCCTGGCGATAGATATGCGCGGCCACGGACGGAGTGACAAGCCTGACCCTCCGTATCACTGGCGGCAGTTCGGCGAAGATCTGTCCGAGGTCGTTCGCGCCATCGGGCTGCGCAGCGCGCTCGCGGTGGGACATTCGATGGGTGGTCACGCGGCCGTGCTCGCGGCGGCGAATGTGCCCGAGGCGTTCGCAGGGTTGCTGTTGCTCGATCCGGTGCTGCTGACTCGCGGTTACTATTCCGAAGACCCGCGTCCGGAACATTTCGCGCGCAAGCGTCGCAACCTGTGGGCTTCGCCCGAGGAAATGTTTGAGCGCTTTCGCGAGCGCCCGCCGTTCGCGCAGTGGGATCCGGCGGTGCTCCACGACTACTGCGAGTTCGGTGTGTTGCCCGCGCCGGATGGAAATGGATTCGTACTTGCATGTCCGCCGGAAGTGGAAGCGTCGGTGTACGAACACACCAGCGAGTCGAACGCTGACATTTACGCGGAAGCATCGCGGGTCGAGGTCCCGGTCGAGGTGATTCGCTCCGCCCGGCAGATGGGCCGCGAGCCAACGCCGCTGGATATGGGCGCATCGCCGACTGCGCCGGATCTCGCGTCGCATTTCAAACGTGGTCACGACTTGAAGACCGAGTATTCACACTTCCTGCCAATGGAAGCGCCTGGATTTGTCGCCGACCGGATTAAGTTCCACCTGGGTTCTAACCATTAGCATCGATCCATGCAGCCGAACGCTTTTCTCAATAAGCCTGTTGCGCCTACCGACGCGGAACTCAGCGCGGAGATCGGCAAGTCCAAAACTCTTTGGGACCGGCTGCTCTCCGATCTGGTTGCAGACGGCCTGGCAACCAACTGGGAATGGCACTCCTATTCGCGCAAGGCGGGATGGTCGGTGCGGGCGAAACGCGATGAACGCACGATTCTATAC
>DASYPO010000240.1:0-10662 GCA_036006545.1 Bryobacteraceae bacterium | reverse complement strand
GCTTTGAGCTGTTCTTTCGAGATTCGCTGCGGCTGTTTGTCCTGCGCCTGGGCTTCGAGCACCAGCGCGCCCTCCGTGACGATCAGAGTCGCGAGCGTGGGAGTAAGGCCGAGAAGCGTGCGGCGGCTCAGGTCAAAAGTCATGCGAATTAGGATAGCGCGCGCGTTGCTGTCGTGGCGCGGGCTTCAGCCCGCAGCCTTGGCTTCAGCCAAGGTCCAAGCAAATGTTGACCGTGGTGCTCGTAACACCGGCCCTTCTTGAGCCGCGGGCGTTGCTGTCGTGGCGCGGCCTTCAAGCCCGGTGGGGCAGGCGATCTTTTTCTTTACCCGCACGCGGGGTCGCCTGCCGTTTGCTTCGTGGCGCGGGCTTTAGCCCGCAGCGTCGGCTTCAGCCGACGAAAGTCAAGCCCTACTTGCCCTTCCAGCACGCTGGCCGCTTTTCGAGAAACGCGGAAATACCTTCCTGGGCGTCGTCGGCCAGCGCGTTCATCGACATCACTTCCTTCGCGTAAGCGTAAGCCTTGGATTGATCCAGATCGATCTGCGCATAATACGCCTGCTTCCCCAGCGCGACCGTGAAATGACTCGCCTCGGCGATCTGGCACGCGACCTTGCGCGTCTCAGCGGCCAAACCCGCGGGCGGAACCACGCGATTCACCAAGCCCCAATCAGTGGCGGTCGGCGCGTCGATCACGCGGCCGGAGAGCAGCATTTCCATGGCGCGCTTGCGTCCCACCGCCCGCGAAAGCGCGACCATCGGCGTCGTGCAGAACAATCCGATCCTCACGCCGGGAGTCGCGAAGGTCGCCTCGGCGCTCGCGATCGCAAGATCGCAGGTCGCCACCAATTGACATCCCGCGGCGGTGGCGATGCCTTGCACTTGTGCGATCACCGGTTGCGGAATCGACTGGATTTTCGTCATCAGCTCGGTGCAAACATCGAAAATGCGGCGATAGTCGGTGATCGTCCGACCGGTCATTTCAGAAAGATCGTGACCGGAACAAAAGGCCTTTCCAGCGGCGGCCAGAATCACGACTTTCGCATCGGATGCCGCAACGTGATCGAGCGCCTCGATCAGTTCGAGCATCAATTCGAGCGACAGGGCATTGCGGCGGTCGGGACGATTGAGCGTCACCACCGCGAGTGCGCCCTCGCGCTCGGACATCAGATGCTGGAACGCCATCAGGGCTCGTTTCTAATCAGGATTTATCGGATGCCTGCGACTTGCGTGCTTGCGCCCAGCGCTTTTTCTGAGCGGCCGCCATGCGCTTGCGAGCCTCCGGACTCACCGTGCGTTTGGCTCCGCTGTCGCTCCCTGCCGCGCCCGATTTGGCAGCCGAAAGCCACGCCGGCGGACGCCCCCGGCGTTTCCCGTGTGAACCCGCCAAGCGCTCCAAAACCAGTAGCGCCTGTTCGATCGCCGCCCGCTCCGAGCGAAGTTCGGTGATCATTTTAAGAATGTCCATAGTCGTCTTTCCTTCCACCATTGTGACCCAGTTTGCGTGAGTAGATCAAATTTAGCGCGCCCCAACTCACTCACTCTCGCTACAATCTAGATATGCGAAAAGTTCTAGGAGTTCTGTGTTTTATGTCCACCCTTATGTTCGGCGCGTCGAGCGTTCACGAGTTTAGTCTCAAAGCCATCGATGGCAAGGTCACCCCGCTGGCCAATTACAAAGGCAAGGTGGTGATGATCGTTAACGTGGCGAGCCGTTGCGGATACACGCCGCAGTACACGCAACTCGAAGCTGTGTACGAAAAGTACAAAGATCAGGGCCTCGTAATTCTGGGCTTCCCGGCGAATAATTTCATGGGCCAGGAACCTGGTACCGACGAAGAGATCAAGACGTTTTGCAGCACTAAATACAACGTCACCTTCCCGCTGTTCTCGAAGATCTCGGTGAAGGGCGACGATAAGGCGCCGCTGTACCAGTTCCTGACCGACAAAACCGCGAATCCCACCACCGGCGGCGAAATCGGCTGGAATTTTACGAAGTTTCTGGTCGATCGCAATGGCAAAGTGATCCAGCGTTTTGACACCAAAGTCAAACCGGACGCACCCGAAGTCATTGCGGCGATTGAAGCCGCTTTGAAGAAGTAACGGCCGCCCACACCTATACTGGAAGCGTGGAGTTAGAAAAAACGCTGCTGCGCAAAGTTGGAGAGGCGGTCTCGCGCTTCCAGATGATTCGCGACGGCGACCGCCTGGCCGTAGCGCTATCGGGCGGCAAGGACTCGCTCACACTTCTCGAAGCGCTGCTGCTCCTGCAGAAGCGCGCGCCCATCGATTTCACGGTCTGCGCTTTCACCGTCGAGCAGGGAAAATTCCTACGTCCGTTTGGCCCGATGGGCGAATATCTCAAGTCCCGCGGCGTCGATTGGACGTATCACACTGACAATCCGTCACTCAGATTACTTGATGAGCAGCCCGACCACGGGTGCGATCTATGCAGCCGTTTTCGCCGCCGCGCCGTGTACGAAATCGTGCGCGGTTTGGGCGCGAACGTCATCGCTTTCGGGCATACCGCCGACGATTTCTGTGAATCGTTCCTGCGCAACGCGCTGTTTACCGGTCGCGTGAGCGCGCTGCCCGCCGTCACCTGGTCCGGCGAGAAAGAGTTCAAGTTGATCCGTCCGCTGGTGTTCGTAACCGAGGACATAACTACGCGTTTTGCCGAATCCATGGGCGCGCCCGTGATTCCGTGCGGTTGTTCGCAGCGCACCGGGACGGTTCGGCGGAGCCTTCGCGACCTGCTGGGCGGCCTCGAGAAGGATTATCCACATCTAAAAGAGACGCTGCTTTCGGCCATGGGGAACATCGAGACCGATCGCATGCTCGATCCACGATTCTTGGATCTGGAAAACGGCGGGCACGCGAAACCGCCTGTCCCACCAAGTCCACCTGAACTGCGAGTGCTGGGCGACTAACTGATTCCGAGGCGGACCGTCACGATCGACATCGCCGGCAGCGTCACCCGCAAGCGTCCGCTTTCGACGGCGACTTCGTAAGGCTTCACCATCAGGCGATCGGGCTGCTCAAAACTGTTGTGTGCATTGATGCTCGAATCGTGCAGAATCTCGGCACGGCCGGGCTTGGCGCTGACGCCGCGCAGCGTGCAATCGACATCCATGGCTTGATCGTGTCGCGGGTTGACCAGCGTGACCACCATTTCGCCGCCCAGTTTCGAAGCGGAAAGCGAAAGATCGGGCGCGGGATCCTGTTGCTGCCCGCCCCGCCCACCGCCGCCGCGACCGTAGTCATAAAGCTTAGGCCCATCGGTTTCGACCCGCACCGCCATCTTCGAACGATGCGGCTTGAAGAGCATGAACGCCCAATAGTTGGTGGTGCGAACGCAAACCTTGCCTTCGGGTCCATCGGTAAGCAGCACCGACTGAAGCACGTTCATAAGCTGCGCGATGTTGCACATGTACAATTTGTCGGCCTGGCGATTGAAGATGTTCAAGCCCAGCGCGGCTGCGACGGCGCTGCGCATGCTGGCCTGCTGCCACAATTTCCCGTTGCGCCGCTCTTCGTCGTTGGACATGCGGTCCCATACGCCCCACTCGTCGAGGAACAGCCCGATGCGGCGTTGCGGATCGTAGCCGTCCAAAATCGCGCGCTGTTGAATGACGGACTGCTCGACGCGCGGGAATGAGTTGAGCTGCGTGTACATGGCTTCGGGCGTAAACTCGAGCGGCCGAACCTGGCTGTTGGAGTAATAGTGCATCGAATAGCCGTCGGGCTGGCGGCCGCCGACGAGCGTGTCCATAAAGCCGCGCGTCCAACGCGCGTCGTTGCCGTTAGGCCCGCAGCCGACCAGATAGGGCCGCGTGCCGAAGTCACGCGCGTAGGTCGCGTAGTGGCGAAACTCCTGAGCAGCGCCCTCAGCTTTGTAATTTCCGCCGCAGCCCCACAGTTCGTTGCCGACGCCCCAATAGCGAACCTTGAACGGCTCGCGTGATCCATTGGCGGCGCGCTCATCCGAAAGCGTGCTGCCGGACGGGTAATTGCAATATTCCATCCAATCGCGCATCTCCTGCGGCGTGCCGCTGCCGACGTTGGCGGCCAGATATGGCTCGGCTCCGATCAGCTTGCAGAAATCGAAAAACTCGTGCGTGCCGAAGCCGTTGTCTTCGGTGTAGTTTCCCCAATGGATATTGACGCGCTTGGGGCGCTTCGCGCCGATACCGTCGCGCCAATGGTAGTCGTCGGCGAAGCAGCCGCCGGGCCAACGCAGCACTGGGACGCCGAGTTCCTTCAAGTAATCAACCGCAGCTTTGCGGAATCCGTTGACATTGGGAATCGGCGAATTCTTGCCGACCCACACGCCGCCGTAAGTAGCCGATCCCAGATGTTCGAGGAAATTTCCGTGCAGATCGGGACGAATGGTCGCGATTTCATCACCCGCGTGGATGATGGCTTTCTTATTCGCGGAGCCTTGCGAGAAGACGCCGCGGGGCAACAGCGCGGCGAGAGAAGCGGCGGCGCCGAAGCGCGCTAATTGTCGGCGGGTGGTGCGGGAGTTCGTCATCAGTGTCTCCTTCCGAAAGCGCTTACATAGGGGAACCGATTGATTGTATCGTGCGGCTGCACCGCATGTCAGAATGGGCGTGCATGCGACTGATTCAAATCCGGGACGGCGAGGGCAAGCGCCACATAGGCCGTATCGAAGGCAACGCGGTGATGCTGTTGGACGGTCCAGCGTCGATCTATGCGCTGGCTCAAAGCGCGGTGGAATCGGGCAAGAGCATGGTGGAAACGATCGGCGCGTGCGGCGGCCGCGAATCGCTGGAGTATGACGTGTTGTATGCGGGCGAATCGGGCTGGCAGATTCTACCCGCCATCGATCATCCGGACGAGCCGTCGCGTTGCGTGGTGAGCGGGACGGGACTCACGCACATGGGCAGCGCCCAGAAGCGGCAGTCGATGCACGAGGCCTCGGATGCCGAAACGACCGATAGCATGCGGATGTATCAGCTCGGGATCGAAGGCGGGCGTCCGGGGGACGGGAAAATCGGCGTTTCACCGGAGTGGTTCTATAAAGGCAACGGAACCGCGCTACGCGCGCACGGCGAGCCGCTGGACGTTCCGCCGCACGCCGAAGACGGTGGCGAGGAACCGGAGATCGCGGGCGTGTACGTGATCGACCCGATCGGCGATCCGCGCAGGATCGGAATGGCAGTGGGCAACGAATTCTCCGATCACCTGTTTGAGAAGAAAAATTACCTGTATCTCGCCTCCTCGAAGCTAATGACCTGTGCGCTGGGACCGGAGCTGATCGTCGATCCTGACTTCAAATCCGTGGCGGGCGAAGTTTCGATCGAACGCGCCGGGACCGTGGTATGGGAGCGCAAGATTCAGAGCGGCGAAGAGGCGATGTCGCACAGCCTCGCGAATCTGGAACACCATCACTTCAAGCACGCGCTGCATCGGCGGCCGGGCGACGTGCACGTACATTTTTTCGGAGCGGACGGATTCAGTTTCGGTGAAGGAGTCAAGCTGGAGGACGGCGACGTAATGCAGGTGTGGTTTAGCGGGTTCGGACGGGCGCTGCGGAATCCACTACGCGTAGACCGGGCGGACACAAAACTATGGGCGGCGGCCCAGTTGTAGGACCTCCGCCCACGGTTTAAAACCACTGCGTTAGAAACTACCCTAGTTTTTGCGACTGCGGCGGCGGGCGAAGTACAGCAGGCCAGCCGTGCCAAGTCCCATCAGTCCGAAGGTCGCCGGCTCAGGAACAAGTACGATCGCCAAGCCGGTGATATCTTGTCCGGAGGGGCCGATCTGTCCCACCAACGTGGCCAGTCCGTTCCCGAGGTTGATGGTGTAGAGTCCAGCCGCTCCGACCTGGGCCAGGATGTTCTGGGTCTGGATCGCGGCAAACGCGATGCCGTCGGAACCGATATCGAAACCGACGTTAGCGATCGCATCGAGCCCAAGGCTGCCCACCAGGGTATAGGTGCCGGTGTTGGGAAGTAGCGAGGAGTAGAGCGAGTCCGAATTGGCATCGATCCCATAGAGCAGTGTGGAGGAGGCACCCGCGAAATTGTTGGTGTAGGCCGAACCCACCAAAGCTGTTGGGCCGCCATTTATGGCAGTGTCGGTTCCAGCCAGCGTTCCATCGTTGGGATTCAGACGAATATTCTGACCCGTGTTGCTAATGACGCGAATCCGATCGACTGTGGGGTTGAAATCGAAACCGAACGAAGTTCCGGACAGCGTGAATGCCCCCGCACTTCCAACCTGTGTGGCGGCGCCGGTAGCCGTGTTAATCGCATACAGGCGACTCGTGCTGCCCAATCCATAGAGCTGTCCGTTCGCTGGCCGGAAGTCGATTCCCAGGATGCTTTCGCCGCCCTGCAAGCCCGTAATGCCGACCGTGCTCAAGATCGTTCCAGGCGTCGCACTATTGATGGTCAACAGTTGATTCTGTGCATTCGTCAGTACGATCAGACCTCCGTAAGCCGGGGCCAGGCTGCCAATAAACATCAATGCCGCTGCTAAGCGCATGTGTGTCCTCCGAAGGGCAGTATACACTTTTTGGAGGCGGTTAAGGCGTGTAAAATTTGCACCAAAATCGACCGCCCACGAGGCGGGTCGCATTGGGTCAACAGGCGACAAGATCGCCTGCGTTGCATAGATCTTTCGGCGCTATTTCTTGACGGATTCCGCGGACGCAGCTATGTCCCGCAGGCCCGCAACCCTGACGCTCGCGGGTGCGAATCGGCCGCCGAAGACCACGCCGCCGGGGAGCGGCGTATAGAGCTCAATCGCGATCTGCGAAAAAGGCAGTTTCGATTTTTTCGCGGCGGGTTCCTGGGAAGGAGTCAAGGAGGCGATGGCCATGATGGGCCCGCTATCGTTGGACACGCCGGCGAGTGGCGCGTCGGGATTGGTGGGGAGTCCGGAGCTCTGCATCACCTGTTGATGCATCGCGCTCGAGTACCAGCGTATGGCGGCTTTCTTGTCCTCGAACCAGGCGAAGATGACTTGCTTCCCGCTAGTGGTCTTCGCCGTTTCGACCCCGAGGCATCCCGGTGTGGCCTTGAGCCCGGCAACCAGGTCGGGAAACCCACCCTGGGCGAAAACTGGAGTGACGGTGGAGACGGCCAACATCACGCCCATCGCCAGTGAAAGAGGACCCGTCCGTTGGTTTACCAGCATGCAATGGTGATCAACCCCGAGGCGTTATTGTTCCATCAGATCTTGATACGAAGCTCCCGGCGGATGCTCATCCACATGTCGAAATAGCGCCATTCGTCGGGTTCGTTGGGATCGGTGACGTGGTCGGGACGCAGGATCAGTTCGCCGGTCGCTAGCAGGATCTCTTCGACTTGGGGGTTCTGAAAAAGCTTGACGCGCATGGCATCGAAGATCAGCCGATAGTGTTCGCCACGAATCTTGGATCGATAGGGGATGTGCTTGCCTTCGAAGGTCACCCAATCGATCCCCAGCGTTCGCATGTTCTTTTCGCCCGCGTCGCCCGCGGCTTTGGCTTCAAACGCGACCATCTGGGCGACTTCTTCGCGAGTGTGCGGCCACTTGATCGCTGAGGATTTCACGCGAGGATCGTCCGGGCCTTCGGGGTACAGCATCATCTGCCAGAAGCCCTCAACGCTTGCATAGCGTTTACCGCGATATTCAAAGGGCGTTGCAGCGAAGTTCGAAAGCATCCCGAGCTCGTTGCGCTTGGAGAGAATGACTTCGCCAGGTTTTGCTTCCTGCGGAAGAATCTCCCACGCAGGTTTTTTCGGATCGTTCACCGGAGTCCACCAGTGCGCGGGATACCTATTCGGTTGGGCAATGGCGGATGCGATCAGAACAACGGTCGCGGCGATTCGGTAGCGCACGATCCATTCTCGCCCGTCCACACAAAGCCTTCCACGCTGGTTACGGACTGGAACGTCGCCCCTCCAGCGCCAGATAGATCACCGGCAGCAGGATCAGCGTCAGCCCGGTCGCGGAAATCAATCCGCCGATAATCACGGTCGCCAGCGGGCGCTGCACCTCCGATCCAATTCCGTGCGACAACGCCATCGGCAACAGCCCCAGCATCGCCAGCAGCGAGGTCATCAGTACGGTGCGCAGCCGCACCAGCGCGCCCTGCACCACGGCCTGATATGGCAAGAGTCCCTCGTCGCGCAGCTCGTTGAAGTAGCTCACCATCACCACGCCGTTGAGTACCGCTTGCCCGAACAGTGCGATGAATCCGATGGCCGCTGAAACGCTCAGATGGATTCCGGTCAGCAGCAGCGCGACGATGCCGCCAATCAGGGCGAACGGAACATTCAGCAGAATCAGAAACGCGCTGCGCACCGATCCGAACACCTGAAACAACAGGACGAAGATCAACAGCACGCTGACCGGCACGATCACCGCGAGCCGCGCCATGGCGCGCTGTTGATTCTCAAATTCACCGCCCCAGGTGACCGAGAATCCGGGTGGCAACGGAACATTCTTCTGCACGCGCTCCCGCATTTCCGCGACCAGGCTGCCCATATCGCGATCGCGGATGAAGATTCCGATGGAGGCGACGCGCAAACCCATCTCGCGGCTGATGTTCATTTTTCCTTCGCGCACGGTGATGCTCGCGGTTTGATCCAGCGGCACGCGCGATCCGTCGGGTGCGTCGATCAACAGGCCACGCAGACGGTCCTGATTGCTGCGTTCTTCGTCGCCCAGGCGCACCACCACGCCGAATTTTTTCTCTCCTTCCCACAACTCGGTCGCCTGCCGGCCCCCCAGCGCGGTCTCGATGGTCTCCTCGATGTCCGCCACGTTCAAGCCGTAGCGCGCGGCGCGTTCGCGATCGATTTCGATCTGCAACTCCGGGACTTCGCCGGCGCGGTCGATGAATGCCCGCGCGACTCCGCGAGTCGCCGAGACTTCCCGCAGGATGGCTTCCGCCTTGTTGCGCATCACCTCCGGATCGGTGCCGAACAGTTTCGCCACGATCTGGCCGTCGATTTGCGAAATGCTTTCGAGCACGTTATCGCGAATCGGCTGCGAGAAGGTCGGCTCGACTCCCGGAATCTTCAGCAGCGCCGCTTCCATCTCCAGGATCAAATTCTCTTTGGAGATCTTACGCGGCCACTCGGATTGAGGTTTGATATCGACAAACACCTCGACCATGTTGACCGGCTTCGGATCGCTGCCATCCTCGGGCCGGCCCGCTTGGCCGATCACGGCTTTTACTTCGCCGAAACCGAGGAGTGTTGTTCGCACACGATGCAACGTCTTCGAGACTTCCGTAAGCGAAATTCCCGCCGGCAGCATCAGGTTGACCCAGATCGTGCCTTCGTTCAACTCCGGGAGGAATTCGCTGCCGAGCTGCGGAACCAAAGTCAGGCTCCCGAGCAGCGCGACGATCGCCGCCGCCACTACCGTCTTGCGATAGCGCAGCGCGAGTTCCAGTGTGGGCTTGTAGATTTTCTTCACGAGATGCACCAGCGGATTCTCGCGCTCCGGCACGCCGCCGCGCAGAAAAACGTAACACAGCAGTGGGACCAGCGTGAGTGAGAACAGCAACGAGCCGATCAGCGCCGAGACCACCGTATACGCCATCGGCGCGAAGATGCGACCCTCGTGGCGCTGCAGCGTGAAGATCGGAATATGCGCCAGGATGATGATCAACATTGAAAAGAACGTCGGCCGCCCGACCTGCAGCGCGGCTTCTTCGATCGCCTCCTTCACAGTCAGCGGACTGCCATGGCCAGTGCCCCGCTCAGAGAGACGGCGAAAAACATTCTCCACCACGATCACCGCACCGTCCACGATGATTCCGAAATCCATCGCCCCCAGCGAAAGCAGGTTCGCGGGAATCCCGCGCAGTTTGAGCCCGATGAAAGTGGCGAGCAGAGCCAGCGGAATCACCACCGCCACGATCAGCGACGAACGGAAGTGCCCGAGGAATAGATACAACACGACCACGACGAGCACCGCACCTTCGAGCAGATTCGTGAACACGGTTTTCAGCGTGGTGTCGATTAGCCAGGTACGGTCGTAGTAGGGCACTAGCGTCACCGATTTCGGCAGGATGCGATCATTCAAGTCGCGAATCTTCTGCTTGATGCCGTCCAGTACTTCGGACGGGTTTTCGCCCTTGCGCATCAGCACGATTCCAGTGACCACGTCGTCTCTCTCGTTCATCCCCACCAGCCCCTGACGTGGCACTGCGCCCGTGTTCACGTCCGCGACGTCGCGAATCCGGATCGGGACCCCCCCGCGTCCGGTCACCACCACGTTTCCGATGTCGGCCGCCGAATGCAGCAGCCCGATGCCGCGGATCAGATACTGTTGCTCGCCTTGCTCGATGTATCCGCCGCCGGCGTTCGCGTTCCCGCGCTGCAATGCCGTGAACACCTGCTGCATGGTGAGGTTGTAAGCCTTCATGCGGGTCGCGTTGGGAATGACCTGATACTGTTTGATGAAACCGCCGCGGCTCACCACGTCGGCGACGCCCGGGACCACCTTTATCTGGCGCTCCACTACCCAATCCTCAATGCCGCGCAGCTCGGTGGGGCTGAGCGAATCGCTCTTCAGATAGAAACGGTAAATCTCGCCGACCGGACTCGACAGCGGCGCCAGGCTGGGCTTCACGCCGTCCGGCAGATCGACGGTTTGCAAACGCTCGAGCACTTGTTGGCGCGCGAAATAATC
>DASYPO010000239.1:0-8841 GCA_036006545.1 Bryobacteraceae bacterium | reverse complement strand
GGAAGCCAAAAACCACCCAGCCGCGGCGCCGCCACCCCCGGTAGTATCCGTGATTGAGGTTCAACCCGAAGATGTTCCGATCTATAACGAGTACGCGGCGCAAACCTATTCGCGTGACATGGTCGAGGTGCGCGGTCGCGTCGACGGTTACATCGAAAAGCGGCTGTTTCAGGCGGGATCCGACGTAGCCGCTGGACAAGTGCTATTTGTGCTCGACCTGCGTCCCTACCAGGCAGAGGTCGCCAAGGCGAAAGGCGAAGTCGCGCAAAGCGAAGCCAGTCTCGAGTTCGCACGCAAACAGGTCGCGCTGGCGCAGGCGGAAGCGGACCTCGCGCAAGCTGAGGCGAACCGGCTCAAAGCCAATCAGGATGTGGATCGCTTGCGCCCGCTAGTGAAAGAAGAAGCCGCCGCCCAGCAGGATCTCGACAATGCCATCGCCTCCCTGCAGGCTAATGACGCGAACGTGAAAGCACGCAAGGCCGCCGTGCAGCAGGCTACGCTTTCGACGCGCGCCCAGATCGCTACCGCCAGCGCGCAGGTCGACTCGAATAAGGCTGCGCTACGAACCGCGGAGTTGAATCTGGAGTACGCCACCATTCACGCCCCCGTCGGAGGCCGCATCGGCGACAGCCTGATTCAGGTGGGCGGGCTGGTGACCAAGACTTCGCCGCAGCCGCTCACCACAATTGTTCCGATGGATCCCATCTGGGTGCGTTTCAAAGTTAGCGAAGCGGAATATCTGAACTTCCAGCGACGCACCGAGAGCGACAAGAATGTGGCTCGCTCTTCGCCGTTCGAGCTGGTTCTAGCGAACGGGACCGTGCATCCCTACAAAGGCCATTTCGAAAACACACTGAATCAGGTGGACTCGAAGACCGGCACGTTGGAGTTGCAGGCCACCTTTCCGAATCCGCAACACAACCTGCTCCCCGGACAATTCGGTCGCGTCCGAATTGCTTCGACCGAACGCAAGAACGTGATCCTGGTGCCGCAGCGCGCCGTTCAGGAAATGCAGGGGCTGCAATCGGTGATCACCGTGGGTACGGATAACAAGGCCGTCGCGCGCAGTATCGTCACCGGCGAGCGCGTGGGCGAGCGCTGGATTATTCAACAGGGTCTCAAGCCCGGCGACCGCGTTGTGATCGAAGGATTGCAGAAAGCGCGGCCCGGTTCGGTCGTCAATCCGCAGCCCTACCAGCCGGGCCCGCAGGCACACTAAGCGCCAGGAAACTAAAACATGGCTCGATTTTTTATCGATCGCCCCGTCTTCGCGATGGTTATCGCCATCGTGATCGTGATCGTCGGCATCGTGGCGATCCCCGGGCTTCCGGTTGCGACTTATCCCGACGTAGTTCCGCCCGTGGTCCAGATCACGGCTTCCTATCGTGGCGGAAATTCGCAGGATCTGGAGAAAACCGTCGCGCAGCCGATTGAGCAGACGCTCACTGGCCTCGACGGCATGCTGTACTTTTTCTCGCGCAGCTCGAACGATGGCGTGCTGACTATTGACGTCACCTTCGAGCTCGGAACCGAGGTCGATCTCGCCACCGTAAAAACCCAGAACAAGATCAGCCTGGCGCTGCCCGCGCTACCGCCTGAAGTCCAGCGCGAAGGCGTCACCGTCAAGAAAGTTTCGACGGCATTTCTGATGGCGATCCCGTTGATCTCCACCGACGGCCGCTACGATTCTCTGTTCGTTAACAATTTCGCCACCATCAATCTGTTGGACAAACTGGGCAGCATTCCCGGGGTCGGCGATACGCGCCTTGCGTCGCGCCAGGATTACGGCATGCGCATCTGGATCAACCCCGACAAGATGGCCATGCTGGGCCTGACCGCGACCGATATCAACGTCGCCGTGCAGGCGCAGAATCGCCAGAATCCCGCCGGTGCATTGGGTCAGCCGCCTGCGCCCAACGGCAGCGATTTTCAATATCCCGTGAACGCAAGTGGGCGGCTGATCGATCCCAACCAGTTCGGCGACATCGTCGTCCGCGCAAATCCAGACGGCAGCCTGCTGCGGGTTCGCGATTTCGCCCGCACCGAGCTGGGCGCGCTGGACTACAAGAGCTTCAGCCACCTGGACGGCAAGCCTGCCGCGGTGATGATCATCTATCTCGCGCCCGGCGCGAACGCGGTTGAGACCGCCAAACGCGTCCGCACTTTTCTGACGGAAGAGAAGCGCAACTTTCCCGCCGGGATCGATTACGTAATTTCCTACGACGCGACGAACTTCGTCGGCGCGGCAATCAAAGACGTGCTGGTGACGCTGTTGCTGGCGGTCGGGCTGGTGATCATCGTGGTGTATTTATTCCTTGCCAACTGGCGCGCCACGCTGATTCCTTTGCTGACCGTGCCGGTCGCTGTCGTTGGCACCTTCGCGCTGTTCCCGTTCCTGGGTTTCACCATCAACATGACCAGCATGTTCGGCTTGGTGCTCGCGATCGGCATTGTAGTGGACGACGCAATCGTCGTGGTCGAGGCCGTGCAGCGCCACATCGACAATGGCATGACGCCGCGCGACGCCACCATTCGCGCCATGCAGGAAGTCTCGGGACCGGTGATCGCGATCGCGTTCATCCTTGCGGCGGTGTTCATTCCCGTCGCATTCTTGGGCGGCATCTCTGGCCAGATTTACCGGCAGTTTGCGCTGACCATCGCGGCCAGCGTGCTGCTCTCCGCTTTTAATGCCCTGTCGCTCAGCCCTGCGCTGGCGGCCCTGATTCTGCGGCCGAAGAAAGCCTCACGACGCGGACTCGGCAAGTTCTTCGAGAAGTTCGATCAGGCCTTCGAGTGGGCCACTCACAAGTACCTCGGTGGCGTCCGTTTCCTGATTCGCCGTTCCGCATTCGCACTGCTTGCGCTGGTGGGCTTCGCCGTGGCTACCGGCGGACTCTTCCGCGTTCTGCCCACCGGATTTCTTCCCGACGAAGATCAGGGCGTCCTTTTCGTCGTCGTGCGCCTGCCCGACGGAGCGTCTCTCGAACGCAACTTGAAAGTCACCGCGCAGGTGGAGGAAATGTCTCGCAAACTTCCCGGCGTCACCGCGGTCACGACTTTTGGGGGACTCGACTTCACCACCAGTACCAGCAATTCGAACGTCGCCACCATCATCGTCACCTTGAAGCCATGGGACGAGCGAAAGACGCCCGACACACAGCTTAATGCGCTACTTCGACAGGCCAACGGCGCCTTCAGCCAGGTGCAGGGAGCGGTCGTATTCGCTTTCGGCCTGCCTCCGATTCTCGGCCTCGGTGTCGCCGGTGGATTCGAGTTCATGGTTGAAGACCGCGCCGGCGGCGACGTGAACCAACTCGCCGAAGTTGCGCAAGGCGTGATCGACGCGGCGCGCCAGCGGCCCCAGTTGGCCGGCGTCACCAGCGGATTCCGGAACAGCGTGCCGCAGTATCGCGTCGCGCTCGATAACGAAAAAGCGCAGACCCTCGGCGTCCCCATAAGCGATGTGTATAACGCGCTCCAAACTTATCTGGGCGGATTGTATGTGAACGACTTCAACCGTTTCGGCCGGACCTGGCGCGTGATGATGCAGGCCGAAGGCGAGTATCGCAACCGGCCCGAGGATATCGATCGTTTCTACGTCCGCACTTCGTCCGGTGAAATGGTTCCGCTCTCGACGCTGGTCAAAGTCACGCCCATGAGCGGACCCGAAGTGATTTTTCGCTATAACCGTTTCCGCACCGCGAAACTGTCCGGCGGACCCGCGCCCGGATTCGCGTCGGGCGACGCCGTGGCCGCCATGGAACGGCTCGGCGCGGAAGCACTGCCGCAGGGCTACGCCTACGAATGGACCGGAACCGCATATCAGCAGAAACTCGCGCAGGGCAAGGAAGGATTCATCTTCGGACTTGCCGCCGTGCTGGTTTTCCTGTTCCTCGCCGCGCTATACGAAAGCTGGGCGATCCCGTTCGCGGTAGTGCTGGCCGTGCCGCTGGGATTATTCGGGGCGCTGCTGGGCATTTGGATTCGCTCATATGCATACGATATCTACACGCAAATTGGAATCGTGACGCTGATCGGTCTCACGGCGAAAAACGCGATTCTGATCGTCGAGTTCGCCAAGATGCGACGCGAAGAAGGTCTCTCGATTCGCGAAGCCGCGCTCGAGGCCGCGCACCTCCGCCTCCGCCCGATTCTAATGACTTCGTTTGCATTCATCCTGGGCGTCATGCCGTTGATGCTCGCGTCCGGCGCGGGATCCGGAGCCCGCCGCGCACTCGGCACCACCGTGTTCGGCGGCATGAACGCAGCCACACTGCTCGCGATTTTCATCGTGCCGGTGTTGTATGTCGTGATCGAAGGATTCGCCGAGCGCTTCGGCCGTAATCCCAGCCCTGCACCTACTCCTGAACCAGTGCCCGCCCCGCGAGGTGAAGCATGAGGCGGATGCTTCTGCTGACGTCTCTGTTTCTTGCGGGTTGCACGATGGGGCCCGACTACAAGCGTCCCGCGGTACCCACTCCGCCCGCGTTTCGCAACGGCGATCTCGCTCCGACTACTGCATCCCTCGCCGATACGAAATGGTTCGACCTCTTCCAGGACGACGTACTTAAGCAATTGGTCGAAACTGCGCTTGCGCAAAATCATGATTTGAAAATCGCCGCCGAACGCGTCCTCCAGGCCCGTGCGCAAATCGGCGTTTCGCAAGCTCAGCTCTACCCGCAGGTCGATCTCAACGTCTCCGAAAATCTGATTCGTAGTTCGTCAATCGGCGCCAACCGCGTCAACTTCCCAGGAGTCAAGTTCGACTCCAGCTACGTCCAGGGTGGTTTTTCGCTCAATTGGGAACTCGATCTATGGGGCCGCGTTCGGCGTCTGAACGAAGCCGCCCGCGCGCAGTTTTTCGCGACCGAGGAAGCTCGGCGTGGCGTCGTGACGACGCTGGTCGCTGACGTCAGCAGCACATATTTTTCCCTTCGCGAACTGGACCTGGAGCTCGACATCGCGCGCAAAACCCGCGACATCGCGGACAACAGCCTCAAACTGACCACCACGCGCAAGAATCGCGGCGTCGCTACCGGACTCGACGTTCATCAGTCCGAGCAGTTTCTCTATACTGCCACCGGCCAGATCGCGAGTATCGAGCGTACGCAGGGGCAGACCGAGAACGCGCTCAGTCTGCTGCTGGGCCGCGATCCTGGCGATATTCCGCGCGGCAAAGCGCTCGAGGATTTCAAGGCGCCTCCGGAAGTGCCCGCCGGATTGCCGTCGTCGCTGCTCGAACGGCGACCCGATATCCGTCAGGCCGAACAATTGCTGATCGCTGCCAACGCGCAGATCGGCGTGGCGCGCGCGGCGTACTTCCCGCAGGTATCGCTCACCGGGTTACTCGGGGCGCAGAGCCGGTCGTTGACGAATCTCTTCACCGGCCCGGCGCGTTTGTGGAATTTCATTCCCAACGCGACCACGCCAATCTTTCGTGCGGGCAGCTTGAAGGCCGCGCGTCAGTTCACCGAAGCGCAGCAGCGCGAGGCACTGGAAAACTACAGCAAGTCAATTCAGAGCGCGTTTCGCGAAGTATCGGATTCGCTGATCAATTACCGCAAGACCGCCGAACAGCGCGCGCAGCAGGAATTGCTGGTAACCGCATTGAGCGAATCCGATCGTCTCTCGCGGCTCCGTTATCAGGGCGGTCTCGACAGCTACCTGCAAGTTTTGGATGCTCAGCGCAACCTGTTCCAGGGCCAATTAGTGCTGGCGCAGTTGAAACGTGCCGAGCTCATTTCAATCGTGCAGTTGTACCGCGCCCTCGGCGGCGGCTGGCAGTAGCTCCGTCGAACTACCTCGAACACCTCGCCGCGAGACCAGCGGTGCAAATTTTGACAATCCGCCGCGCCAAGAAAAGTAGCCGTAGGCTACTCATACCGCAACGCCGTAATCGGATCGATCTTCGTAGCCCGGCGCGCCGGAAGAAACGTCGCCGCCATCGCCACGACCACCAGTACCACCGCGACCGCAGCGTACGTTATCGGATCCGTCGCCGTCACGCCGAACAGCAGCGTAGAGAGCAGCCGCGTCAATCCAATCGCGAGCCCCACACCAATCACCAATCCGACGAGAATCAGCGTCATCCCCTGCCGCACGACCATGCTCAACACCTCGCTCGCCGATGCGCCCAGCGCCATCCGCACGCCGATTTCCTGCGTGCGCCGCGTCACCGTGTACGACATCACGCCGTAGATCCCGATCATTGCCAGCAACAGCGCCGTCCCGGAGAAAACTCCCGTCAGCCAGCTCGTGAAGCGCGACTGCGCGACCTGTTGACTAACGCGGTCGCTCATCGATCCGATGTTGAAGATCACCATGCTGCGATCCATCTGCTGCAGCTCGCGCCGCACGGCTTCCGTCAATCCCCCTGGATCGCCCGCCGTTCGGATCGCGATCCCAATCTGGCGGGTGCGCTGATCGAAAGGAAAGAACAGATCTGGGTCGGCGGTCGGGTTGCGCGGCAGCGCACGATATTTCGTCTCGCCGACCACTCCGACAATCGTCAGCCACGGCGCGCGCGATCCCGCTCCTCCCGCCTTGATTCGTTTTCCGATCGGATCTTGTCCCGGCCAGAATCGCTTGGCGACGTTCTCGCTCACGATCACGATATCGCCAGCTTCCCCTGGCTGATAGTCGCGGCCGTTTTTCATGGGAATTCCGAGCGCGTTGAAGAATCCCGGCATCACCCGATGCACATACGCGCGCGGAACATTCTGCGCGGTCACCGGCGGCTGACCTTCGGCCGTATAAAACGTCGCATTGCCGCCTCCGCCCAACGGCAGATCGGTTCCCATCGCAACGGCTTGCACCGAGGGCAGGGAACTCAGCTTCTCGAGCAGCATGCGTCCCGTGATCGATGCTTCCAAGTTCGGTGTCGCAACAGCAGCCGCAGTTGCTGGAGCATACGGAGCCGCGGGCGGTGGTGCAGGCAGCCGCGGCAGCCCCACGCGCAAGGTCAACATTCGCTCCGGATTGAAGCCGGGGTCGAGCGCCATGATCTGTTGAAAACTGCGGATCATCAGACCCGAGCCGATCAGCAACAGCACCGCTAGCGCGACCTCTGCCACCACCAGCGCGTTGCGGAATCGCTGCCGCCCTGTGCCCGCGCTGCTCCGCCCCGACGCCTCCTTGAGGGTGTCGTACAGATTGCCGGCTGCTGCGTGAAATGCAGGCGCTGCACCCAGCACGATGCCCGTGAGAATCGAAACGCCGGCGGTGAACAGCACCACCATCCAGTCCACGCGAACTTTGGCGAAGCTGGGAAACTGCACCGGGCTCGCCGCCAGCAACGCCTCTACGCCCCACCACGAAAACGCGACGCCCAGTGCGCCGCCGAGTACTGAAAGCAGTACGCCTTCGGTGACCAACTGTCGCGTCACCCGGCCGCGCGATGCGCCCAACGCCATCCGCAGCGACACTTCCTTGTTGCGCCGCTCGGCTTGCGCCAGCAGCAGGTTCGCGACGTTCGCGCAAGCGATCAACAATACCAGCCCGACCGCCGCCAGGATCACCAGCAGCGCGAGTCGCAAATTGCCCTGCACCTCGCGAGTGAGCCATGCGACTTCAACAGCGCGCTTCTCGTTGGTGGCCGGGTAAGCTTTCTCAAGCGTTGCGGAGATTGCATTCATCTCCGCCTGCGCCTGCTCGATCGAAACGCCGGGCTTCAGCCGTGCCAAAGCCGGGAACCAGCGGCCCCCGCGATCGCTCAAATTTTCCGGTGTGAAACCGCTGCCCGCTGTCATCCAGATCTCGGCGTTATCGCCCGCGCCGCGAAAACCAGGCGGAAGAATTCCGATCACCGTCGCCGATCGTCCGTCGATGCGCAGCGTCTTGCCGATCATGTCGCGCCCGCCGAATCGCGTGGTCCACAAACTGTGACCCAGCAGCACCGTGGGCGGCGCACCCGGCCGATCGTCCTGCTCGTTGAAAATTCGTCCCGACTGCGGTGCGATTCCGAGCATCGGCAAATAACCCGCCGTCACGATCTCGCCGTTCAGCCGCACCGGCTCGTCTTCGGGATAGTAAGTCAGCGTCGAATCCCAATACGCCGCCATGTCCTCGAACGATTTACTCTGCGCGCGCCAGTCGATGTAATCCGCCACCGACGCGCCGCGGCGCTCCACCACCTGGCGCTTCACGTTGCCCCACAACACCACCAGCTTGTCGGGCTCCTTGAACGGCAATGGGCGGATCAGTACCGCGTTAACCACGCTGAATATCGCCGTGTTGGCCCCAATCCCCAGCGCCAGCGCAAGCACCGCAGTCGCTGAGAATCCGGGATTCTTAGCGAAGATACGCAAGGCGAAACGAAGGTCCTTCAGGAAGGTGTCCATTGTATTTTGTGAGGCACGCCGGCTGCCGCCGTATCTTGCTGATAAGAAAAATTAAGGAATTAGCGGGCTGTTCGATTGTGGGACTAAGTGTCCGAAACAAGTCCAGAGGGTTGACATCCACACGCTGTGTGTATACCATGTGGATGCGATGGGACGACGCATCAATATCGTGCTTCCTGCAGGCACCATCGAAAGCATCGATCGCATGGTGGCCCCCGGCGGTCGTAGCAAATTCATCGATGAGGCTGTGCGTTATTTCATCGAGAACGGCAGCCGGGAAGCGTTGCGGAAGCGGCTGGAGTTCTGTGCCATCCGCGACCGCGACCTGGGACTTGAAGTGATGGCGGAGTGGGCAGATGTAGACGAGGAAACATGGCGGCGAATCGATCTGGACACAGACAGCGTAATCAAGCCTCGAAAACAAACTCGCCGCGTCGCGGTGAAATCTACTTCACGGCGTTCGACTCGGCCGTAGGCCGCGAGATCCAGAAGAGTCGCCCTG